>CAKUJN010000024.1 GCA_934661735.1 uncultured Oscillospiraceae bacterium | reverse complement strand
GTGCCGGCCAGCTTCGCGGTGAAGCCGGACAGGAAGTAGTACTTGGTCTGCTCGGGCGTCAGGATGGACACGGGGGGCAGAACGCCGAATGCGTCGGCGGACAGGAAGATGACGTTCTTTGCATCGGGCGCAGCGGAGACCGGACGAACGATCTTCTCAATGTGGTCGATGGGGTAGGAGACACGGGTGTTCTCGGTGACAGACTTGTCGGCGAAATTGATCTTGCCGTCCTTGTCCAGCGTGACGTTCTCCAGCAGGGCGTCGCGGCGGATGGCGTTGTAGATATCGGGCTCGGAGTCCTTGTCCAGGTTGATAACCTTGGCATAGCAGCCGCCCTCAAAGTTGAACACGCCGTTGTCGTCCCAGCCGTGCTCGTCGTCGCCGATGAGAAGGCGCTTCGGGTCGGTGGACAGGGTGGTCTTGCCGGTGCCGGACAGGCCGAAGAAGATCGCGGTGTTCTTGCCGTCCATGTCGGTGTTGGCCGAGCAGTGCATCGAGGCGATGCCCTTGAGCGGCAGATAGTAGTTCATCATGGAGAACATGCCCTTCTTCATCTCACCGCCGTACCAGGTGTTGATGATGACCTGCTCACGGGAGGTGATGTTGAAGGCGACGCAGGTCTCGGAATTGAGGCCCAGCTCCTTGTAGTTCTCCACCTTGGCCTTGGAGGCGTTGTAGACGACGAAGTCCGGCTCAAAGTTCTCAAGCTCCTCCGCGGTCGGGCGGATGAACATGTTGGTGACGAAGTGTGCCTGCCATGCAACCTCAACGATGAAGCGGATGGCCATGCGGGTGTCCTTGTTCGCGCCGCAGAACGCGTCGACGACAAACAGGCGCTTGTTGCAAAGCTCCTTGACGGCCAGTTCCTTGACGGTGTGCCAGGTGGCCTCGGTCATGGGATGGTTGTCGTTCTTGTATGCCTCGGACGTCCACCACACGGTGTCCTTGGAATTGTCGTCCATGACAATATATTTGTCCTTGGGCGAACGGCCGGTGTAGATACCGGTCATAACGTTCACAGCGCCCAGCTCGCTGACCTGGCCGACCTCAAAGCCTTCCAGACCAGGCTTGGTCTCTTCTGCGAACAGCATCTCATAGGAGGGATTCCGGACGATCTCGGTCGTGCCGGTAATACCATACTTGCTTAAATTCAGTTCTGCCATCGTATAAGACCTCGTTTCTGAAGATATCAATGAAATAGCTCGAAAGCCATTATTCACCAAGTAGCAATATATCACAAAATTGCAAGAAATTCTACCGGAAAATTTGAAACATCCGATTCTTGTTCAATCTGCCGATTTTCCGCGTGGCAGGCGCGGTCCGGTGCAGAAAAATCGGTGAAAACGCACAATCTCTTTTTGAATCTCTAAAAAATTGTTTGGTTTTCCAAGTTCTCTGCACCTCCCCGAAACGCACTGCCGGCGCTGCCGTTGCGGCAGCGCCGGTCAATCGTCCGGATTTATTCTTTCGCAGCGGCTCCGGATTTATGCAGCTGCTTCTGAAGCCAGTCTTTCCCGTCGACAAAGCGGGCGACGATAAACGAAACGACATAGTCGCCAGCAGAGTTGACCATCGTCGCGGGCGGGTCGACCAGATTGCCCAGCGCCAGCGCAATGGGGAATGCAACCGCCAGATGATCGGGGAAGAAGATCGAGCAGAGCACCAGCTCGCCTGTTCCGCCGCCGCCGGGAATGCCGGACATGGCGACCGAGGAGAACACCGCCACAATGATGGCCAGAATCGCGCGGCCGGTGGTGAAATCCTGACCGAACATGCCGAACAGGAACGCGACCTTGATGATTGCAGACATGGCCGAGCCGTCCATGTGCATCGTCGCACCCAGCGGGACGACAATGTTGGAGACGTCCTTCGGAATGCCGGTTTCCTCGGCAACCTCCATGTTGGTGGGGATTGTCGCAACCGACGAGCAGGTGCCGAACGACATGGCAGCCGGACGGAACAGCTTGGAGAACATCAGCTTTGCCGCGCCCTTTCCGCCGCCGAAGCGCGCATAGAGCGGGAAGGAGACAAACATATACACGAAGCTGAGGATATAGTAGATTGCAAGCGTCCGGCCGTAATCGCCGATCAGGTCGGAGCCGTGGTAGGCGATGAGATACGCGAAGAAGCCGAAGAAGCCGATGGGCGCGTAGTAGGTGATGATCTTGAACGTTTTCATGATGCAGTTCGTGACGTCCTCAAGCAGCTTCGCGGTCTTCGTCTCCGCGCCGCCGGCCATCTGCACGCCGAAGCCGAACAGGACCGCCGCCACAATCAGCGGCAGAATTGCCCTGCGGCTGAACAGCTCGGTGAAATCGGGCTTTGTGAAGAAGTTGACAATCATGTCCGCAACGCCGAGCGTTCCGCCGACTTCGCCCTCGATCATCGCGTATTCACCCGTGACCGGCGGGATCAGCAGCACGGTCACATACATGATCACGGCGGCAATCGCGGCTGTCGCAAGGAACGTGGCAATGGTCACGCCCATGATTTTGCCCGCGCGCTTTGCGCTCTGCATGTTCGCAATCGACGAGGAGATTGAGCAGAACACCGTCGGCACCGCGATGCAGAACATCAGGTTCAGGAACACGGTTCCAAGCGGCTCAAGCACCGTCGCGCCCTTGACCACGACCACCGTTTCCCCGTCGACGACCTCCTTGACCGCGGGCCAGATCGCGCCGACAATACAGCCGGCGACAATGCCGGTGAGCATCAGAATCAGAAATCCGTAGTTTTTCCAGAAGCTTCCCTTTTTCATATTTATGTCCTCCCAGTCCTTACTCTGTGATATCCTCAATGACAACCGGATGCAGAAAATCCTCCGCCAGCTCGCCGCTGTACACAAACAGTGCCGCGCCCGTCAGATACAGGACGCTCACGCGGCCGTTTTCCGTCTGTACTTCCACATCCAGATCACCGCCGGCCGTCTGAACCTGAACAGGCCCGCCGTCCATGCGGCCCTGAAGCGTCAGCACCGCGGCAAGCGTTCCCGCGCCCGTACCGCAGGCCATGGTGAAATCCTCCACGCCGCGCTCATATGTCAGCTGGCGGACGTGATGCGGTCCGTTGACCTGATAGAAGTTGACGTTGGCCCCCTTGTGGAGCGCCGGATGATACCGGAGCCTCCGTCCCAGCGCGCGCAGCGCCGCAAGCTGCTCCTCCTCATCCAGACGGAGCATGAGATCGGGGATCTCCACCGTCAGGTGCGGAATCCCTGGGTCGCCCAGCTCGGCATAGCCGCAGCGGAGTTCGCCCCCGTCCAGCGTGAGCGTCATCTCCGGCACCAGAGCCGTCGGCGTATTGAGCCGGATGCGGAACCGGTCGTGCGCCTGCCGCCAGCCGGTGACAAGTCCAGCTGTTGTTTCCAGCCGGACGACCTCGCCCGCACGGCCGCTCGCGTACACATACCGGCAGGCGCAGCGCGCACCGTTGCCGCACATTTCGCCCGTCGAGCCGTCGGAATTGTAAAACCGCATGGACGCGTCCGCATCGCCGCGGGGCCTTTGCAAAAGAATCACACCGTCCGCGCCCACGCCTGTATGGCGGCTGCACAGCCGGTATACAAGCGCCGGAATGTCCTCCGGTGCAACGCCGAGCGGCTGGTCCATTTCGTCCAGTATGACAAAATCGTTCCCCGCGCCGTTCATTTTCGTAAAGTGCAAGGCGACTTCACCTCCGCGCCGTTTTCTGTATTCTATTATACGGGCATTTCCCGCTCTGTAAATGTCACATCCTGCTTAAAACATTGCAAAAAATGCTATCGCAGGCAGACACTGCATCTGCCGCGCTGCGCTGCAAGGATTCGTTTGACTTTCCCTGAATTTCCAGCTACAATTGTAGCACCGCACCGCGCGTCTCCGGCATCTCCGCCGCGCGCGGCGGATGGAATGAGAAAGGAGCGTTTCCATGCAAACGTGTTATAACTGCGGCAAGCAGGTCTCAGACGACACGCTGATCTGTCCGGAGTGCGGCGCGCTGGTGCGCCGGTACACCACGCCGCCGAATCGCGGCGCATTTGCCCCGGACGCGCGTCCGGACGAGCCGTCCGCGCCGCAGCCCTATTCCCCGCAGACCGGCGCGCAGGATGCCCCGCCGCGCGGACAGGCCGTCTGGCGCGACGCATACGGCCGCGTGCGCTTCTCCGGAATCCTGACGTTCTGGCTGGTGATTGTGCTGCTGGCTGGGGCGTATCTGGCGCTGAGCTACGGCTGTACGCTGATCCTCTATCACAATCAGGATATGTATGCGCAGTTTCTCTCGATGATGCCGGAATTCTCATATATCTCCGAGATTTTTCCGCAGCTCATCGCCGTGATCGGACAGTATTATCCGCTGTTCGTTGTGATGCTTCTGATCAGCGTCTGCAAAACCGCCTCGGCAATCTGGCTGCTTGCCGGCAAACGTCAGGCCGCGTGGCGCATTCTGCTCGGGAGCGACGCGGGGCTGTGCCTGCTGATGCTGTTTGTCAGTCCCGTGACGCAGACGCTGCTGTTCACGGCGGGGCTGGCCGTCACGTTTTTCACCATCCGCCCGTGGCGGAGCCTTTTGCGCTGACGAAATTTCTGACGGCCTGAAATTTTTTTGAAATTTGACCTCTGAGACGGGAACCTTTTCCCGCCGGAGCCGTCTAATGATCGTGCAATTTCCCGTTTCCCACCGAAAAAACTGAGAATGCAAGGAGAATGTTATGAAGCTGTTTGTCATCCTGTTGTTCGCCGCAACATATGTCCTGATGATCGCGCTGCCAAAGTGGCGGTATCTGGTCGCGCTGGCCTCGGCGCTGATCATGGTCGTCTCCGGCGCGATGCCCGTCAACGCGGCGCTGGGCGAAATCAACTGGAACATCCTGATGATGCTGGCCGGCACCATGGGTACGGTCTCGCTGTTCATCACGTCCAAAATGCCCGAGCGCATGGCGGATCTGCTGCTGAAAAGAACCCCGAACGTCATGTGGGTTGCCGTCGCGCTGTCCGTGTTCGCGGGCGTGATTTCCGCGTTTGTCGATAACGTGGCGACGGTCCTGATGGTCGCGCCGGTCGCGCTGGCCATTGCAACGCGCCTTGGCACCAGTCCCGTGGCGTTGCTGATCTGCATTGCCGTTTCCTCCAATCTTCAGGGCGCGGCCACGCTGGTCGGCGACACGACGTCCATCATGCTCGGCGGCTACGCGGAGATGGACTTCCTGGACTTTATCTTCATGGACGGCAAATTCAGCATTTTCTGGGCGGTCGAGCTGGGCGCACTGGCGACGGTTCCCGTTATCATGTGCTTTTTCCGCAAGGACCGCGAGCCGGTCGACGCGGGCGAGCCGACAAAGGTCACGGACTATGTTCCGTCCGTTCTGCTGCTGGCGACTGTTATCCTGCTGATTGCGGCCTCGTTTATCCCCAACCGTCCAGAACTGACCAACGGTCTGATCTGCATGGGTGTGTTCATCATCGGCCTTGTCTATACGCTTATCCGCAATAAATCCTTTGCACCCGTTACCGGCGCGTTCAAGGATATCGACTATGAAACGCTTCTGCTGCTGGCGGGTCTGTTCGTCGTCATCGGCACGCTGACCTATAACGGCATTATCAACGACATCAGCTCGATGTTCGTCCGTCTCGGCGGCGACAACCTGTTCCTGATGTACACGCTGATCGTCTGGGCGTCGGTCGTTTTCTCCGCGTTCATCGACAATATCCCGTATGTTGCCACAATGCTTCCCGTCGTGCAGGGCATCGCCGCCATGATGGGCTGCACGCCGTATGTGCTGTACTTCGGCCTGCTGGTCGGCGCAACACTGGGCGGCAATCTCACGCCGATCGGCGCCTCGGCCAACATCGCCGCCATCGGCATCCTGCGCAAATCCGGCTATGAGGTCAAGACGTCGGAATTCCTGCGCATCGGCGTGCCGTTCACGCTGATCGCGGTTCTGGTCGGCTACCTGTTCTGCTGGTTCGTCTGGGCATAAACGAAAAATACGCAGAACCGGCCGCCCACACGGGCGGCCGGTTTTTCTTGTACGCAAAGCGTGGCTCAATATCGTTGGACCGCTCATTTCCGGAACGCTCGGCGGGTAGGCCGACGTGGATATCGCCCCCTACAGACGTGTGTGAAAAACAAACAGGGTGGACAGAATCGTCCGCCCCCTCTGCGTCCGTACAAAAAGGAGAGCGCGCCTGCGCTCTCTTTTTTACAATCCCTTTCCGCACAGCTCCCAGAAGGCGACCGCGCCGGCTGCCGCCACATTCAGCGAGTCCACGCCGTGCAGCATCGGGATGCGGACGGTATAGCCGCACTGCGCAATGGTTTGCGGCGACAGGCCGTCGCCCTCGGTGCCAAGCACGATGGCAAGCCGCTCCTCGCGTGCGAGGGCCTCGTCGTCGATGCGGACCGAGTCGTCGCAAAGCGCCATAGCTGCCGTCGCGAATCCCATCCCGTGCAGGCAGGCAAGCCCCGCCTCCGGCCAGTCGTCGGGCGAATCGCCCAGATAGGTCCACGGCACCTGAAAAACCGTGCCCATGCTCACACGCACGGCGCGGCGGTTCAGCGGATCGGAGCACGACGGCGTCAGAAGCACCGCATCGATTCCAAGCGCCGCCGCAGAGCGGAAAATCGCGCCGATATTCGTGCTGTCCACGATATTTTCCAGCACCGCCACGCGCCGCGCGCCGGTGCAGAGCACCTCTGCCTCCGGAAGCCTCGGGCGGCGCATCGCGCACAGAATTCCACGCGTGAGCGCGTAGCCCGTCAGCTGCGCGAGCACCTCGCGCCCGGCCGTGTAGACCGGTACGCCGCAGCGCGCAATCAGCTCTGCGGCCTGTCCCTCGATATGCCGCCGCTCCATCAGAAATGAAACGGGGATGTATCCCGCGTCCAGCGCGCGGACAATAACCTTGGGGCTTTCGGCGATAAATACGCCCTTTTCCGGCTCCAGCCGGCTGCGGAGCTGCGCCTCGGTCAGACGCGCGTACATGTCCAGCTCCGGCGCGGACAGATCGGCAATTTCAATAATCTGCGGCATAGAAGCTCCTTTGTCTCACGCGCGCCGGCCCAGCACGGCATACAGTGTGTGCCGGTATGGTACGAGCCGGTCGAAAAAGCGGCGGTTTGTGTCCACGCTCGCCTCGCCGATGTCGATGACGACCGTGTGGCCCGCCAGTGCACGGGCCTTGCGCGTCAGCTGCGCGCCCAGCCGCCGCGGCAGATGCTCTGCCAGACGCTCGCCCGCGTGGGCGGCGGCGTCCAGATACGCGTGCATCAGAATCTCCACGGAGATGGACTCCTCGGAAATGGCCAGCGGCACACCCATCAGCTCATGTGAGCGCGTCAGTGCCCGCCGCGCCAGCGCCGCGGAGCCGTTGCCAGGCTGCGCCAGATAGTCCATCAGCGCCTCATCGGTGCGGATGCGGACAACTTTCGGCTCATATCCGACGCTGACGCCCTCGGGCGTCAATTCCCAGATGGTCTGCATGGCGTCAAATCGAGCGGATGCAGTCCGTCAGGATCCGGATAAACGCGTCTCGGTCCACATCCAGCACGACCGTGGCGTTCTTTTTGTCAAACTGCTTGTCGCTGTAGAGGTCGGTGACGGTTTTGCCCAGCGTGACGGTTCCCTTTGTCTCCACCTGCACGCCGGCCTCCTCGCCGCGGAACAGCTCGGGATGCGCCAGATACAACACGGGGCACGAGTCGTGCATCGGCACGCCTGCAAAGCCCATCTTCTCAAGCGTCTGCCACGGCTTTTGCAGGCAGTCGCGGACAAATTTTCCGCAGGGGCGGCCCGTCGCGGCCAGCGCATCCCAGTCTGCGGGCGTCATGACCGCCTTGAGCGTCACGTCAAGGCCGCACATCACAACCGGCACGCCGCTGTCAAAGACCATTTTCGCCGCCTCTGGGTCGTCATAGATATTGAACTCGGCCGCAGGCGTGACGTTCCCCACCGAGGCCGAACCGCCCATGATCAGAATCGTGTGCAGCAGCTCTGCCAGATCGGGATGCTTTGCAAATGCGATGGCGATATTCGTCAGCGGACCGATGGCAATCAGGCGCAGCTCTCCGCCGGCGGCCTTCGCCGCCGCATAGAGCGCATCCCATGCGGGCGTGTCGGACTGGCGGTCGTTCGGGTCGGGCAGCTCCACATCGCCAAGGCCGTTTTCGCCGTGGAACATGGTGCTGATGTGCAGCTCGCGCATCAGCGGCTTGTCCGCGCCGCGGTAAATCGGGTAATTCCCGCCGATCAGCGCGTTCACGCGCCGCGCGTTGCGATAGGTGTTTTCCAGCGTGTTGTTGCCGCACACGGCGGAGATGCCGACGATTTCAAGCTGCTCCAGCGCATGCGCCGCCATAATGGCCACGGCGTCGTCCACGCCGACGTCACAGTCAATCCAGACAGGATAACGGTTCATTTCTGCCCCTCCCCATAGTATTTCATGGCCTCGACCAGCAGGTCGGCGAAGCGCTCGCGGTCAACGCCCAGAATGCACTCGGCGTTCGGCGCATGGCCGGTCGTGCCGAACCAGTCGCCGACGGTCGTGCCCCTGCACAGCTCGCCCTCGGTCTCTATCTGGACGTACATCGGCCGGATTTCAAAAATTTCGGGATGAATCAGCGCCATGACCGCGCACGGGTCGTGCATCGGCGCGCCGTCATAGCCGATGCTCTTGTGGAAGATATAGAAGAACTCCAGCCATTTTGCAACGATATCCGCCACGGGATTTCCAATCGCGGCAATGCGTTTGAAATCCTCCGGCAGAATCAGCGCCTTTTCCGTCACGTCAAGGCCCGCCATCAGAATCGGAATCCCGCTTTCAAAGACGATCTTTGCCGCCTCGGGGTCGACCAGAATGTTGAACTCCGCCGCCGGCGTCCAGTTGCCGTAGGCAATGCCGCCGCCCATCAGGCTGATGCGGGCGATTTTGCTTTTCAGCTCGGGGTGCGCCAGCAGAAGCGCCGCGACATTTGTCTCTGGGCCGGTCGCAACAATCGTGACCGGCTCGTCGGACTCGCGCAGTACCTTTGCCATCAGTTCAACCGCGTTGAGCGAGCCTGGCGCGAACGCCGGCTCCGGCAGCGCGGGGCCGTCAAGGCCGGATTCCCCGTGTACGGACGGCGCGTTCATCGGCTCGGCCAGCAGCGGGCGCGGCCGGCCGCGGCCGACCGGCACGCGCAGACCGATCAGCGTACATACGCGCATGGCGTTATAGGTGGTTTTTTCAATTGTCTGGTTTCCGCAGCAGGATGTGACCGCGCGGATGTCCAGCATGGGACTTGCATTGGCGAGCGTCCAGGCAATGGCGTCGTCGTGGCCAGGGTCGCCGTCAAGAATAACAGGGATTTTGTGAAGCTCCATATCCATAAATCCTCCGGATACGCCGCACGCCGCCCACATGGGCGGCGTGACGGGTGGTTTTTTATTTTGCCGCTTTCAGAGTATGATGCTTTCTGCCGCCGCGCCGCGCAAGCGCGAAGATCAGCAGGCCGATGATGGTAACGGCATAGGGAATCGGCGAAGCGAGGTTCGAGTCCAGACCAATGGCAGAGAACTTGATGCCCAGCGCCTGCGCAAAGCCGAAAATCAGCGAGGAGAGCATACCGCCGAGGCATTCGCCGCTGCCCATGGCCTGCGCCGCCAGCGCGATAAAGCCGCGTCCGGCGACCATGTCAAGGCTCCAGCCCTGCGCATAGGACATGGACATGAACGCGCCGCCAAAGCCGGCCATCAGACCGGAATAGGCGATGGCGATGTACTTGATCTTCAAAACCGAAACGCCGACCGAGGACGCCGCGTTGGGATTTTCGCCCACGGCGCGGATGTTCAGGCCAAGGCTGGTCTTGTAGAGAATCACAAACGTGACATAGCACAGGATAAACGCCAGATAGGTCAGCAGGCTGTGGCCGGAGATGACCTGACCAAGGAACGGAATCTTGTTCAGCAGCGGAATCTGAATGTCCGGAATGCACAGCGCCTTGGTGATCAGGCCCGTGGACGAGGCCATGGCCTTGCCCTCGGTCAGATTTGTGATGACCTTGCAGAGGAACAGCGTGCCGCCGGAGCCCATCATGTTGACGGCAATGCCGACCATGGTGATATTCGTGCGGAGCTTGAACGCGAAGAAGCCCATCAGCAGTGCCAGACCCGTGCCGACGACCAGCGCCGCCAGCAGACCCCACGCCCAGCTTCCGGCGTAATAGCTCACCAGCGAGCCGGCCAGCGCCGCAAACATCATCAGGCCCTCAAGACCCATGTTGCAGAAGCCGGCCTTGCCGACCACAATTGCACCGAGCGTTGCAAACAGAATCGGCGCGGAAATGCGGATGATGGAGAAGAAAAACTCGGGCGTTGCAAGCATTTTCAGAAAATTAAGCATTGACAGCGCCTCCTTCCTGATTGGCGGCAGCCTTCTTTGCCAGCTCCTCCTGCGCGGTGCGCACGACAAGCTTCTGGCGATAGCCCGCAAGGAACTGATCGGCGGCGAAGAACAGGAAAATCACGCCCTGTACAATGTCGATCAGCTGCGCCGGAACGCCGGCGTAGGTGGACATCAGCGCACAGCCCTTGGTGAGATAGGCCATGAAGAACGCGGCCAGCGGCACATAGAGCGGATTGTTGCCGGCCAGAATCGCGATGGTGACGCCCGTCCAGCCATACCCCGGCAGCGAGGTCCAGTTGTAATACGAGAAGCGTCCAAGCACCTCAATCGAGCCGCCCATACCGGCGAGGAAGCCGCCGAGCACCTGACTGAGGACGATGACTGCGCCGACGTTCATGCCGGAATACATGGCAAAATCCTGATTGATGCCGATCATGCGGATGCAGTAGCCCCAGCGGGTGCGGTACATGAACAGGCCCATCAGCACGACCGCCGCCAGCGCCACGAGGAAGCCCACGGACAGCATCGAGCCGTTGTCAATCAGCTGCGGGAGCTTGGCCGTCGCGATGAATTCGCTGGACTGCACCTGACCCTTGGACTTGTCGGCAAGGAACGTGTTCATCAGGAACTTGATGACGTACATGATAATGTAGTTGAGCATCAGCGAGCAGACCATTTCGCTGACGTCCAGTTTGGTTTTCAGCAGCGCCGGAATCAGCATGATGGCCGCAACGGCAATGCCGCCGCACAGGATGCAGACAACGGGGTGCAGACCGGCCGCCATGGGCACATAGACGGCGATCATGCCGCCGGCGAAACCGCCGAGCATGCAGCCGCCCTCGGCGCCGAGGTTGAACTGATTGGCGGAGAACATGACGCACACGGCCAGCGCCGTGAAAATCGTCGGAATCATCGAGGCCAGCACGTCGGTCAGCCGCTTCAGCTGGAACGCGCCGATCTCGCCGGAGGAATTGGTCTTGAACAGCGGGCCGATAAGCAGCTGCTTCAGGGCGTTGCCCGTCAGCTCAAGCTTGGCCGTCAGCGTATCGCCGTCGGCGCTGATGAAAATCAGCACCATCGCCACCAGCAGCGCAATGGAAATGGCCAGCGCGCCGCGGACCAGCGAAAACACAACCTGTCTTTTCTTAGTCATGGCAAACCCTCCTGACTTCCGCCTCATCCTGCTGCTTCAGGCCGAGCATGTACTCGCCCATGAATTCGTCGGACAGGTCGGAGGTATCTTCAAAGTAGGCGGCAATGCGGCCGTTGTGCATGACAATCAGGCTGTCGGAAAGCTCCATGACCTCGTTGAGGTCGGCGGAGACCAGCAGCACCGCGATGCCCGAGCGCGAAAGCTCAACCAGCTTCTTGCGGATAAACTCGGTCGCGCCGACGTCGATGCCGCGCGTCGGCTGGTCCGCCAGAATCAGGACCGGCTCGCTGGAGAATTCGCGCGCCACGACGACCTTCTGGATGTTGCCGCCGGAGAGCATGCCGACCTGCTGCTTCGCGGACTTGCAGAGGATGGTAAATTCCCTGATCAGCTGCTCGGATTCGGCGTGGATGGCCTTCATGTTGAATAGCGGGCCGTTGTTCAGGCGCTTGTCGCCCGAGCGGTCGGAGATAAGGTTTTCCTCAATCGTCGCCGTGCCCGCAATGCCGAACAGCATACGGTCCTCGGGAACCAGCGACACGCCCATCTCGCGCAGCTCGCGCTGGGAACAGCCGCTGATCGACTGTCCGCAGACACTCATCTCGCCGGCGTCCGGCTCGTTGAAGTGGAACAGCATGTCGACCAGCTCCTTCTGGCCGTTGCCCTCAACGCCCGCAATGCCGAGGATTTCGCCCTTGCGCACGTCAAACGACACCTTGTCGAGCATTTTCTTGCCCCACTCGTTGACATACTCCAGATTGCGCACGCGCAGCACGGTATCCGTGGGCTGCGCCTTGTCCTTCTGGACCTCCAGAATGACGTCGCGACCGACCATCAGGCGGGAGATTTCCTCCTTGGTGACGTCCTTTGTGTTGTACACGCCCATGCTGCGGCCGCCGCGCAGGATGGTCAGGCGGTCGGTGATCTCCATGATCTCATTGAGCTTGTGAGAGATGAAGATGATGGTATAGCCCTGCTCCTTGAGGTGAATGAGCTCCTTGAACAGCTCGCGCGTCTCCTGCGTGGTCAGAACGGCCGTCGGCTCGTCCAGAATCAGGATCTTCGCGCCGCGGACCAGCGCCTTGAGGATTTCAACCTTCTGCTTCATGCCGACGGGAATGTCGGCGACCTTTGCCTCCGGCTCAACATGCAGGTTGAAGCGCTCGGCGTATTCTCTTGTGATTTCGACGGCCTTTGCCTGATCGATGAACATGGCCTTTTTCGGAACCATGCCCAGAACCATGTTCTCTGCCACCGTCAGACTGGGAACCAGCATGAAGTGCTGGTGCACCATGCCGATGCCGTGCGCGATGGCGACGGACGGCGACGTCAGATTCAGCGGCTCGCCGTTGATGACGATTTCGCCGCTGGTCGGCTGCTCCAATCCGAACAGCATTTTCATCAGTGTGGACTTACCAGCGCCGTTTTCGCCCATCAGCGCGTGAATCTCGCCCTTTCGGACAAACAGATCCACATTCTGGTTGGCGGCGACGCCGTTGGGATACACCTTGGTGATCCCTTTCATCTGGACGACATATTCCTCGTCCGGACGCGCCGTTTGTTCGTTTGGCATTCCCAAACCCTCCTGTTATCAGTTTCTCTCGTTTCAAACAGTTTTCGGATACGACCACTCTGTCTGCGGCGCGTGCACGCAGGACGGACATACGCCGTCAGCTTGCAGGCTCCGCGGGCAGAGCCGCCCGCGAAAAACAGAAAGAGGGGGCTGCAAGAGCCCCCTCCTCTGGTTAAGCTCAGAATACTCTTCGCTTTTCCTCTTTACTTAGGCGGCCGGACGGACAGCCTCTCTCAGCTCGGCGACCTTGGCGGAGCCTTCGGTGGTCAGAGCGGAGTCGACAACGATGGAGCCGTCCAGAATGCCGGCGATCGCAGCGTCAACAGCAGCCTTCACGTCAGCGGAAGCATACTTGTCATAGTTCTTGTCGGTGACGACGCCAACGCCGTCTTCCGCAACGCCCAGAGAGATCTCGGTGCCCCAGTATTCCTTACCGGCATCCAGCTGGTCAAAGACCCAGATCAGGGAGTTGCCGATGTTCTTCAGGCCGGAGGTCAGGGTCAGAGCGGCCAGATCCTCGGAGAAGGTCAGCTCCTGATCGGAGTCAACGCCGATGAACCATGCCTTGCCGGTTTCCAGAGCAGCCTCAGCCGCGCCGTTGCCGGAGTTGCCGGCGACGCCCCAGATGATGTCACACTTGTTGTCGTCGATCATCGACAGGCCGTATTCCTTGGCGATGGCGGTGTCAACATAGCTGCCGGTGTAGCGGGTGTCGATCTTGATGTCGGGGTTGGCGTACTGCGCGCCCTCGATATAGCCCAGCAGGAAGTCGTTGATGACCGGAGAGTCAATGCCGCCGACGAAGCCGATAACGGCGTCCGCGTTCATGTTCTCAATGCTGGTATCGACCGTCATGTTGGCGGCGAAAACGCCGACGATGAAGCCGAGGTCATTCTGCTTGTAGGTGATGTTCAGAACGTTCGCGTTCTCGCCGACATGGGTGTTGTCGTCGAAAATGATGAACTTCTGATCCGGATACTTGGTGGCGACTGCCTGCAGGTAGTCGGGCATCTGATAAGTACCGCAGATGATGACGTCATACTCTTCGGAAGCGGCGACTTCGTCCAGGTTGGACTGCCACGCGGCCTGATCTTCCTCGGTGCCGCCCATCTCAATGGTCCGCAGGGTGATGCGGCCTGCATCTCTCAGGGTCTCAAGGCCGGCTTCGGCAGAGTCGAAGAAGGACTTGTCGCCCAGATTGCCGTTGACCAGATACGCAACGTTGTAAACCTTGGCGCCATCGGCGGCGGGGGTCTCAGCTGCGGGAGTCTCAGCTGCGGGAGTCTCAGCTGCGGGAGTCTCGGCAGCCGGCGTCTCGGTCTTGGCTGCGCATGCGACCAGACCCATCACCATAACGATGGCAAGAATCAGTGCAAGAATCTTTTTCACTTGTTTTTCCTCCAATTAAAAATTTTGGATATTTTGTATCAATGGATACCTTGTTATTGTAGTCCGTTTCAAGCAGATTGTCAACATTCCGTGCAAAAAAAGCGTAATGTTGACTGAAAAAATTTCAGCGGCGCAGGCAGAAATTCTGCTTGCCTCGGCGCGGAAAAAGGAATATCATGAAGACACACGGCCGCCGGCCGGCGCGCACGCGCCCGCGGCCGCGGCAGAGGAGGCTGAGACAATGAACCGCTTTGATTTTCCGAAAATTGAGCTGCATCTGCATCTGGACGGCTCCATTCCCGCGCAGACCATGTGGGAGCTTGCCGCCGAGGGCGGCATCACGCTTCCCGCGGCGACGCCGGAGGAATGGCAGCAGTATCTGATCCGCACGGCGGACTGCCGTGACGTCAACGAATATCTGGCGCGCTTTGAATATCCGCTGCAAATGCTGCAAACCGCGGAAAATCTTGCGCGCGTGACGCGTGAGGAGCTTGCGCTGCTGGCCTCTCAGGGCGTGGCATACTGTGAAATCCGCTTCGCGCCGCAGCTGCATACCCGCGCGCGCCTGACGCAACGGGACGCAGTCGAGGCGGTGCTGGACGGGCGGCGGCAGGCGCTGGCCGCGCATCCCGAAATCGGGTGCGGCATTCTGCTGTGCGCCATGTCCATCGGGCCGGAGACGTGCAACATGGAGCAGAATCTGGAAACCGTCCGTCTGACGCGCGAATACCTGGGCCGCGGCGTTGCGGGGCTCGACCTCGCGGGCGCGGAGGGCATTGTACCGCTGCACAATTTCCATCCGGTGTTTGATCTGGCGCGGGAGCTGGACGTGCCGTTCACCTGCCACGCAGGCGATTCGCAGGGGCCGGACACCGTGCGCGACGCGCTGGATTTCGGCGCAAGGCGAATCGGCCATGGACACCACATCTTTGACGCGCCGGAGCTCTGGCCGCGCGCGATCGAAAACGGCGTGACGCTGGAAATCTGCCCCACCAGCAACATCCAATGCCGCACACAGCCCTCGTTTGCCGCACATCCGGCGAAAAAGCTGTTTGACGCGGGCCTGCGCGTGACGATCAATACCGACAACATGGCGCTGGCAAACACCGATCTGGATAAGGAATACGCACACTGCGTCGATGAAATGGGCTTTACCATGAAAGATCTGGTGCGGATGAACATCTATGCCGCCGAGGCGGCGTTCATGGAGGAGGACGAGCGCCGCAGGCTGCTTGCACGGCTGACCGCGGCGCAGAACGCGCTTCTCTGATACGCCCCCGCTCACAAGTCCCGCCTTCGGCACACCGGAGGCAATCGCACCACCAATACCGGCGCACCCCCATCCTTTGACCCCGCGCCTGTAACCGTGTATCCGCCAAATTCTTCACACAGGGTACACCCGCCGCATTCCCGGCTTTGTCCGCAAATAATCATTTTTTGCAGAGATTACAGAGACAATATTGTTTACAATTCACACGCAGGAGGCAGCTTTTATGGCAGTACATACCGATCCCCGTCTGCAAAATCAGGTTATCTATTCCATCTACGTCCGCAATCACACGCCGGAGGGTACCTTCCGCGCCGTCATCGGTGATCTGGACCGTATCCGCGCGCTGGGCACGGACATTATCTGGTTCATGCCCATCCATCCCATCGGCGAACAGGGAAAGAAGGGCTCACTTGGCTGTCCGTACGCCAACCGCGACTATCGAAGCGTCAATCCGGCCTACGGCACAATGGAAGATTTTCAGGAGCTGGTCGCGCAGATTCATGCGCGCGGCATGAAGTGCATGATCGACGTGGTGTATAACCACACCTCGCCCGATTCTGTCCTGTATGCCGAGCATCCGGAGTATTTCTACCACGGTCCCGACGGCCGCCCCGGCAACAAGGTCGGCGACTGGGCCGACGTGATTGATCTGGACTATTCCAACCGCGGCCTATGGCAGTATCTGACCGATACGCTGGTCATGTGGGCAAAGCTGGTCGACGGCTTCCGCTGCGACGTGGCCTCGTTCGTGCCGCTGGAATTCTGGATGCAGGCGCGTCAGGCCGTCGAACGCGTCAATCCGTCGTGCATCTGGCTTGCGGAGACGGTACATCTGAGCTATGGCTGTGCCGCACGCCGGCAGGGCATCTACTCCGCGCTGGATTTTGACGAATTCTCCGCGTTCGATATGGAGTACGAATACGACGTACGCGAGGCGTTTGACCGCTATCTGCGCGGCGAAATCGCGCTGAGCCACTATCTGGACATGCTGAACTTCCAGGAGGGCGCCTATCCGGCAAATTATAACAAGCTGCGTTTTCTGGAAAACCATGACCAGCCCCGCATCTGCTCCTGGATTCACGACGAGCGTGCGCTGGAAAACTACACGGCGTATCTCTATTTCCTGAAGGGCACGACGCTGATCTATGCCGGACAGGAGTTTGAAAACACACACCAGCCCAGCCTGTTCGACATTGACACCATCGACCGAGAAACCGGACATGATCTGAGCGGCCTGCTCCGCCGCCTTTATGAGATCAAGCAGAAATTCGGCTGCGCCGACTGGTTCCGCGCCGAGGCGGACGACGCGCAGGATATCGCCATACTGTATCGCGGCAGCGAGGGCCGCCGCTTCACCGGCGTGTTCTCCCTCAAGGCGAACTGCGGCGACGTTCGTGTCGACCTGCCGGACGGCGACTATGAAAACCTGATCGACGGCACAACCGCCGCCGTCCGCGGCGGCATGCTCTCCTGCTCCGGCCGGCCGGTCATCCTTCAGCAGTAACGGGCCGCCAGCGGCCTGCACAATGCAATACAGACAAACGGGCCGGACATCCGTCCGGCCCGTTTCCGATTAACAGTTCTCCACCGCACGCTGTGGAGGGGCGGCCAACTCCGTCCACCCTTTTGTCCGGTTTCACCAGACTGCCGTTGATGCGGCAACACTGCAACTGTTGCTTCGCAGACCTACTTTTTCTGTCTTGCCAGAAAAAGTAGGCAAAAAGAGGCGCCGGAGAACGATTTATGGCGCTTACGCGCAGATCCTTTTCAGCGCCCTGTTCGGGCGCAGGGCCGATACTTTTCCAATAGCTTTGGGTCCCGGCAAATGTACTACACTCAGTTGCAGGCAGACTGCGATAATTACGTTTCTGCTCATTTCCGGAATACTCAGCCGGTTACGATTCTGCACAGCATGTTGTAGGGGCGGACAGGGTCATCCGCCCCTACAACGATTTAGAATGGAACGCAAAGGCTCTGCACCACTGGCGCATCCGTAGATGTGTTGTTATCACCACAGCAGCGTGTTTTACCATCTCCATGCGCGGCAACTGCTTCCGATGGGAGCGTTGTCCCCACGCAGGCGGCGCTGTAGTCCAGATTTGTAGAAAGGGCCTCGTGTGCTGGCCGCAATGTTCTTCTACAGGGTACTTCTGTGGCACTGCGGTACAATCCGATTCGTTTCCAGCGCATCTTTTTGCCTACTTTTTCTGGCAAGACAGAAAAAGTAGGTCTGCGAAGCAACGGTTGCGGCGTCACCGCGAAAGAGGCACCTCCGGTGCCAACCGGAAAAGGGCCGGACATCCGTCCGGCCCTTTCTGTTTACAGCGCGCCGGCGCGGCGCGGGATATATTCGCCCTCCGGCCCGATTTTGATCTCGCCATGGTCCACAGCCAGCTGTCCGCGCAGATAGACCTGCGCGATGGAGCCATGCGTCCGGAAGCCCTCAAACGGCGTATATCCGGCGGCAGAGGCCTGATTCTCTGCGGAGATGGTCATATCGGCCGCGGGATCGTAGACGACAAGGTCGGCGTCGCTGCCCTCGGCAATCACGCCCTTGCGCGGGTACGCGCCATAGAGTCTGGCTGGGTTTTCGGACAGCAGCGCGCACATCTGCTCCTTTGTGATGCGTCCCTCGGCAACGCCCGCCGAGTACAGCAGCACGCCGCGCGTCTCCACGCCAGGCAGGCCGCCCGGGATTTTTGTAAAATCACCGCGTCCGGCGTCCTTCTGCGCCAGCGTAAAGCTGCAATGGTCGGTGGAGATCGTCTGCACCGTGCCGTTTGCCAGCGCCTTCCACAAAATATCCTGATCGGCCTTTTTCCGCAGCGGCGGCGCGCAGACATAGCGCGCGGCGGCGGAATAGTCGTCCTGCTCGTAGAGGCTGTCATCCAGCAGCAGATAGTGCGGGCAGGTCTCCACATAGACGCGCTGCCCGCGCGTTCTGGCGCGCATGACCTCCTGAAGCGATTCCTTCGTGCTCAGATGGACAATCACAACGGGCACGTCCGCCACCTCGGCAATGCGCAGCAGATGCGCCACGGCCTCGGCCTCCAGCGGGTTCGGACGGCACTCGGGATGCGACGACGGCGCGGTTTTGCCGTCGGCCTTGTGCTGCGCAATCAGCGCATCGATCACGCCCGCGTTTTCACAGTGGACGCCCGCGATGCCGCCGTACTTTTTCAGCTCCAGAAGCGCCGAAAACAGGTCCTGATCGCCAATCATCATGGCCGGATAGGTCATATACATCTTAAATGACGAGATACCCGCGTCGAACATTGCGGGGATCTCATTTTTGATGCCCTCGTTCCAGTCGTCGATGGTCATATGGAAGCCATAGTCGCAGCTGGAGCGGCCGTCGGCCTTTTTGTGCCAGAGCTTCAGGCCGTAATCCAGCGTTTCGCCCTTGTTCGGGCAGGCAAAGTCGATGACCATCGTCGTGCCGCCGCGGATGGCGCTGCGCGTGCCAGTGTCAAAGTTGTCCGCCGTGGTGGTGTTGCACACGTCCAGATCAAAATGCGTATGCGCGTCGATAAAGCCCGGAAACAGCAGCTTACCGCTGACGTCCGTGACTTCCGCGCCGTCACAGCTGAGATTTTCGCCGATTTTTACAATTTTTTCACCGTCAATCAGCACATCCGCCACACGCGAAACGCTGCTGCCGACCACGGTGCCGCCCTTGAGAATACGCCGCATGAGAATGACCTCCTGTTTCATTTTGCAGCGGCCGCCGCGTCTGTCCGCCGGCCGCTGATAATTCTCTGATTCCAGTATATCATATCCTTGCAAGCATGAAAATCCTTTCTTCACGCGCGGCACGAAAAAGATTTCGCGGAAATTGGAGGAAAAAGCGCTTTTCCGCATTGAAAAAACACGTCGAATGGTGTAGAATACCGCTGGAAATGAGGGATTGCACATATGTATATCAAATCAAGGAAGCCGGAACGCTCCATTGTGCCGGCTTTGCTATTCTCCTTGCTGTTTCCGGTTTATCTGGAGCTGCTGCTGCATCTGTTTGTCTACCGCTCGTTTACGGCACGGATTGTCTATCCGGTGCTGTTCGCGCTTGCGGCAGGCTTCTTGTTTTTCGGCGTCTGCTCGCTGTTCCCGTCCAGAGCCGGCGGCGTGATCGCCTGCGTGCTGACGGGTCTGATTGTGCTGTACTTTGAGGTACAGTTCGTCTACAACTCCATTTTCGGCGAGTTTATGTCGCTGTGGCAGGTGTCGTTCGGTGCGACGGCCATCGTGAATTTCTGGTATCAGATGCTGTACGGCATCTGGAAGGCGCTGTGGAAAATTCTGCTTCTGCTGCTGCCGCTGCCGGCGGTAATCGTGCTGGTCAGCAGGCGGCTGGTCCGCTTCCAGCGGCTGAGCTGGTACTTCCCGCTGGGCGCGGTGGTTCTGACCGTGGGGCTGCACTATGGTGCGCTTGGCGTGATGCAGCTGAACGACACGAACGCCTTTTCCGCGTGGCAGCTTTACACCAACCGCAACACCGCCACGGAGATCAGCGTGAAGAACATCGGCCTGATCGCAACCACGCGCGTGGAGGCACAGCATCTGCTGTTCCGCGCGGAGGAGATCGAGCAGCCCGCCGTGGAGTACCCCGACACGGGCGAGGCGGTGGAGATCGTCGAGACGGAGTATGACAAATTCAATATGATGAACATTGACTTTGACATGCTTTCTCAGGCGACCGACAACGCGATGTACAAAAAGCTGGACGCCTATTTCAAGACCGTCGAGCCGACCGAGAAGAACGAATATACCGGCATGCTGAAGGACTATAATCTGGTCATGTTCTGCGCCGAGTCGTTCTCTCCCGTGTTCATCAGCGAGGAGCTGACGCCGACGCTGTACAAGCTGACGCACGAGGGCTTCATCTTTGACAACTACTACGGCTCGTTCGGCTCCAACACCACAAACGGCGAATATACGCTGTGCATGGGCCTGTATCCCGACCTTTCGCGCAGCAAGTCCACGGCAAGCTTCTATGCCTCGCAGGAGAACTACCTGCCGTTCTGCATGGGCAACGCCATGAAGGCCGTCGGCGCGGAGACGTGGGCATATCACAACTATACCGGCGAGTATTATTCGCGCAATGTCACGCACCCCAACATGGGCTATACGTTTAAGTCCGCCACGGACGGACTGAACATCGAGCTGAGCTGGCCATCGTCCGATCTGGAAATGATCCAGCAGTCTGTCAGCGACTATATCGACAGCGGCAAGCAGTTCTGCGCCTATTATATGACGTTCAGCGGCCACTATCAGTACGACTGGGACAATCCCATGAGCGCGAAGAACCGCGCTCTGGTTGAGGATCTGCCCTATTCGGAGACGGCCAAAAGCTATATTGCCTGCAATCTGGAGCTGGAATTCGCGCTGCGCGAGCTGTGCCGTCAGCTGGAGGCCGCGGGCGTTGCCGATAAGACCTGCATCGTCCTGACAAACGACCACTATCCCTACGGTCTGACCGAGGATGAGTACAACGAGCTGGCCGGACACGAGGTGGACACCACATTCGGCAAATACAAGAACAGCTTCATCTGCTATGTGCCTGGTGTGCATCAGGTTGTGGACACCTATTGCAGCACGGTGGATATTCTGCCGACGATTCTGAATCTGTTCGGTCTGCAATATGACTCGCGCCTGATGATGGGACGGGACGTTCTTTCGCCGCAGGCGTCCGGTGTGGCGGTGCTCTCCGATCAGAGCTTCATCACAAAGGATTTCTCCTTTGACACCTCCACCGGCACGGCGACGTATTTCACAGAAGAAACTCCCGAGGCGCAGGAGCGCCTTCAGAAGCTTCAGGAACAGATTGCGCTGGAATTCCAGATCTCCATCGACATTCTCAACAGCGATTACTACAGCCACGCGGTGCACAACTACGGCGAAAATCAGGCCGAGGTGGACAGCAGCGAGGTTGAGCAGGCGGTTGAACGGCAGGAGCAGGAGGAATCTCCGGCCGAAGAGCGCCTGCATGAATATCCGTTTACGGATATTCCGGGCTCCATGACGCTGGCGGCGCTGGACTATGTTTATGACAACAACTATATGGAGCCGATTTCCGAAAGCAAATTCGGCTTTGACGTGCCGTGTACGGACGCGGAGCTGCTGGATGTGCTGTACCGCATCGCCGGCTCGCCGGATGTGGGCGACGTCACATCGGTGTGGGTCGGCTCCTACCGGTTCCTGACCGGCAAGTACGCAAAGGCGGTCTACTGGGCACGCCAGACCGGCTGCATCAGCCCGTATCTGTGGTATCTGGATTCGTTCACAACACTCAACCGGCGCAACACAGCCGTAACGCTCTACCGCTTCGCACAGATTCAGGGGCAGGACGTGGATGTGGACGTGGACAAGGCGCTGAGCTACGCGGACAAGTTCCCGAACCTCTACGGTGAGGAGCTGATCGCGCTGTACTGGTGCTATAAGAACACGATCATGCGCGGCAGCGGCACGCTGGAATCATCGTTTGAGCTGGCATCCCAGCCCATGAGCCGCTATTACGTGGTCAGCGCAATTTATAATTACTATCTGCGCTTCGCACAGTAAGCGTTTTCCGCGCCGGACCGGCAGTCCGGCGCGGAAATTTTTGCTTTCAGAAAGAAAAAGCTTGCATTTTCCGAAAACATCTGATAGAATAATGGAGCCGATGGAGGCGTGCCCGACTGGAGGCATACAGGACACTGTGCCGCCATCGTGTGAGTTCCAGTAGCATAAAGCGCCGCAAGGCGTCTCATATGGGGGTATAGCTCAGCTGGGAGAGCGCATGACTGGCAGTCATGAGGTCAGCGGTTCGATCCCGCTTATCTCCACCAGAAAAGTCCTGAAATCTCACTGTTTCACCTCATAGGTACACAATGTGTCATAGGGGTACAGTCGGTACGGGCAAAAGCAAGACGCAAACTCATGCATTTGAGTTTGCGTCTTGCTTTTTACATTAGGATGGAACTTAACAGGAGCTATGTCGATTGTCGGAGTTTTCAGGCACAGACTGATAAAATGCTGTGTTTTCAATGGCTGTGCGGTTTTCAGCGAGAATATCAGCCTTTTCTGAATTTCCCAAAAGCCATTGAAAACACTGGGAAAATCCGCTTTTTCGATTTTGCGGATGGTAGTAGTCAAACAGTAGTCAGGCTCTGTTTTTGGTCTGGTCGTTATAGGCTGCGAGGTAGCTGAAGCAAAACCAGAAGCCATCGCGCGAAAGAAGTTTTTTCCGCAGAGCATTGGCTTTTGCTTGCTTCTGTTCGGATTCCAGCAGTACGCAAAGGCCGTAAGCCGTCATGGCAAACTGCAAATCGTCCTCTTCCGTGTCCAGTTCGAGCAGGATATCCCCCATCGGTGCAAACCCTGCCGCCGCGCGCATGGCTTTTTCATACGCCGTGTGGTGTCCGACATACATATCGGTGCGGTAATGCTGCTGCAAGGTCTTTTGCGCCGCATCCGCTTTTCCAGCACGAAGCTGCGAGAGCACCAGCCAGTAGATGTCCGCAATATACATATCGTCGTCCTGCGGCGCAATGGCGAGAGAATCCGAAAATGCACGGATCGCGTCGCCATACTTCCCCATCAGATAGTGCGCCATACCGATGCGGTAGCGCGACATCACGCTCACGCCGTCCGCCTGTTCGCAGCGGGTATAATCCGCAAGTGCCTGTTCAAATTGCAGCGTATCGAGATACTTGGGGCCGCGCCTGCGGTAAGCTTCCATGCGTTCCGGTTCCAGCTTGACCGCCTGCGTCAGAGCATCAATTGCCTCCCGGAAACGCAGCTGCCAGCACAGCGCGTCCGCCAGCTCCAGAAGATTTTCATACGTCTGCGGTTTTGCGCGGCAGGCGAGAATTTCGTCCGTGTCAGCAAGCCCGTGCGGCAGGTTCTGAAACTGGCTTTCGTGTGACGCGTGAACGTCGGCAAAATATTTCCCCATTTTAACCCTCCGAAATCGT
This sequence comes from uncultured Oscillospiraceae bacterium, assembly GCA_934661735.1. Classification (GTDB taxonomy): domain Bacteria; phylum Bacillota; class Clostridia; order Oscillospirales; family Oscillospiraceae; genus CAG-170. Next base: position 2,966 of record CAKUJN010000024.1, on the reverse strand, counting down.
TTCTTTTCTGGCCGTCAGCCAGAGGCTGATCAGGTAGAACGCCAGACACAGCAGCATGATGCACACACCGGGGGCCAGCAGATATTGATACGCGCCCCGCAGAAACGCGCCGCGCTTGTACGCAAAATTGACCATCGTGCCCCACGTCGGGCGATAGAGATCGCCAAGCCCCAAAAACGAGAGCGTCGACTCCATCATAATGCAGCTGTTGACTCCGAGCAGAAAGCGCGAGGGCAGCACGTCCGACAGGTTCGGCAGAATGTGCCGCACGGCAATATGGGCGCGGCTGTAGCCGAGAATCCGGCAGCTTTCGATAAATGGCTGCGTGTGCAGCTGCAAAACCTTTGCGCGCACCGCGCGTGCCGTTCCGACCCAGCTGAACGCTGCGATCAGGACGATCAGGTGCGCAGCGGAGCTTCCAAAAAACGTCGCCAGAACGATGAGCGTAATGAGCTTTGGAAGCAGAACGAAAATCTGAATCAGGCCGTTGAAAATCTGCCCGACCCAGCCGCGAAAGCTTCCCAGAATCCCGATACCCGCCCCCAAAATCAGCGTCAGAATACTGCTCAAGACGCCGACCAGCAGCGTCTGCCGTGTGCCATAGACAAGCTCGGTAAAAATATCGTAGCCCATCGCGTTTGTGCCGAGCAGATGCTCCCGGCCGACTGGCAGCCACTTCGTGAACAGCTCTTTTTGACTGTAACTTGTAAAAAATTCGGGTGCAAATGCAGCTAACGCAAAAATGAGCAGCAGCAAAAGTCCCAACACAAGCGGCAAAAGGCCTTTCTTTCTCATGCTCTGCCCTCCAATCTCCGCTTGGGGTCAAGGAGCAGACACAAAAAATCGGTAAGCATAATTGATAGCACCATGATGCACGTCGTCACAAACAAAATGCCCTGCATGAGCGGATAATCGAGCGTATAGACCGCCTCCGTCAGAAGCGACCCCATCCCGCCGATGGAGAAAATTTTTTCGATCACGACCGAGCCGCCCACGCAGAGCGACACGCTCATGCCGAGCATCGTGAGAAACGGCTGTGCGATCGAGCGCAGGAGGTAGTCCCGGCGGATGACACCGTCCGGAAGTCCCCGCTGCTTTGCGTACAAAATGTCCTTTCCGTCCGACGCGCTTGCCGCCATGTTGCGCACCAGCAGATACCGGCTGGGAAGCGCCGCCAGCGTTAAGGTTCCGACCGGCAGCAGCAGATGCAGAACTCTGTCCCATACATACCAAACCGTTCCGCGTACAGTCTCCGGAGAATTCAGGCCGGTATAGGGCAGAAGCCGGTTTTGAAAGCAGAACACAATCATAAGCCCCAGCCCAATTAAAAACGTCGGCACGGCGTTGAGGACAATCAGCGCTGTTGTTGAAAAGCGGTCGGCAAGCGAATCTTTTTTGTACCCGCACCGAAGTCCCCAAAGGAGACCGATCCCCGCCGAAAGCAGCACCGCCGGAACCGTGATCTGCAGTGTATAGCCGATTTTCTCACCGATGAGCGCCGAGACAGCTGCATCCTTTTTATATGAATATCCGAGCGTCCCGTTCAGCAGTGAACGCAGGTAGTAGCCAAACTGCACCGCAAGCGGCTTGTTCAGATGCAGCGCGTCCTCGTAAAACGCCACCTGCGCGGGCGTCATGTCCTGCTCGGAAAAGCCCGTTAAGTATGCCACAGGGTTGCCTGGCAGCAGACGCGGCAGGAAAAAATTCAAAACCACGACCAGCAGAAAGCACACGAGCGCAAGCCGCATATTTTTTCTGTAATCCTTCACGTCCGCACCTCTTTCAGCCGGTGATCTTCGTCAAACGCATAGACCGTATTACAGTAAAAATCCGTCAGTGCCCGGTCGTGGCTGATGAACAGCACCGACCCGCCATTGGGCAGCATCTGCGCCTTTACAAGCGCCAGAAGATTTGCCTGCGTGGACACATCCAGCATCGACGTTGCTTCATCTAAAATCAGAAGCTTTGGACTTAAAAGCAGGGCCCGCGCCAGCGCCACACGCTGTGCCTCGCCGCCGGAGATCTGCCGCGGCAGATGGGCAAGAATTTTAGACGGCAGCTGCATCTGCGCCAGAATGTCGGCGATCATTGCCTCTGCCGCGTTCTTATTTTCTGCCAGATGATGATAGGAAATCAGTTCCCGCAGTCCTGTGCCAATTTTCTGCGATGGGTCGAGCGTGGCATACGGCTGCTGATAGACCATCTGGATGGCAAGCCCGCGCCTGCGGTCATAAGGTTCTTTTTCGGACACAAGCAGCTGCCCGTCGAGGAAAACCGCTCCTGCGTCGGGCGCTGTCACGCCGCAGAGAAGTTTGGCCAGCGTCGATTTTCCGATACCGCTCGCGCCGAAGAGCCCGACGACGCTTCCGCCGGGAACGGTCATGGAGACATTCTCTAAAACCGTCCGGGTTCCAAACGATTTGCAGCAGGTTCTGATCTCAAGCATGGCAGCACCACCATTCTGCCTTTTCGTCCATGCGCTTCTGCATCGCGCCGTTCAGACAGGCTTCATCCGCCTCTGGACAGCGGGCATAAAACGGACAGCCGGATACACCTTCGCGCAGAATGGGCGACGGCTGCATCCCGTTTGCGACCTGCGCGGCAAGAAGTGCCTTCGTGTACGGGTGACGCGGAGCGCGCAAGACCGCGCTGGATGCGCCCGTTTCCAGCATCCGCCCGCCGCACAGCACCAGAACCCGATCACAGCGCGAGGCGACGGAAATGTCGTGTGTAATAATGAGCTTCGCCGCATCCGGGAAAATGGAGTCCAGAAGCGTAAAAAACTGCGCACATCCTGCTTCGTCCAATCCGTTCGTTGGCTCATCCGCGATCAAAAGCCGCGCCCGAGAGCAGGCCGCCAGTGCAATCGTCACGCGCTGTGCCATGCCGCCGGAGAGCTGAAAGGGATACTTGTCCAGGATCGTCTCCGGTGCGTCAAAGCCCGCAAGACGCAGCTTTTCTGCCGC
>CAKUJN010000023.1 GCA_934661735.1 uncultured Oscillospiraceae bacterium | reverse complement strand
TGAGCCCGTTGAAAAACATTGCGGCCAGCACACGAGACTCTTTCTACAAAGTTACACTACAGCGCCGCCTGCGTGGAAACAACGCTCCCATCGAAAATCGCTGCCATGCAAGGAGATGGTAAAACACCCTGCCATGGAATGCAGGACGCATCTACGTGTTCGCCGATGGTGCAGAATCGTTGCGTTCCATTGTAAATCTTTATAGGGGCCGATGCCCACATCGGCCCTTTGGAAACCGACGAATTCGCCGCAGATTTCCGTTAAAACAGTGCGCACTGCGAGGGCCGATGTGGGCATCGGCCCCTACAAACCTGTAAGCAATATCGGAACAATAAGCTATCGGGAAAGTATCGGTCTTGCGCCCGTCAGGGCGTCAAATAAAACTCGCGCGCGTGAGCGCGCAATATAACGCGTCTCCGGCGCCTCTTTTCTCCCCATTCTTTTCTGGCAAGACAGAAAAGAATGGGCCCGCGGAGCGACAGTTGCGGCCTTGCCGCAAATTCGGCACTTTCGGTGCCAACCGGAAACGTCGGATGGACAACCTCGTCCGCCCCACAGGGGGCGGCACAAAAGCTACCCATGCTCCTTGCAGGCGAGCGTTTCCACGTCCAGCCGCAGCACGCGGACGCTTTGCTCCGCGCCCTCCGGAAGCGTCCAGTCCGCCTTTCCCGTTGTATGGCGCAGAATGCTGCGCAGACCCTCGCGGGCCTCGGCGGGGTCGGTCACGGCGGAGATGCGCCCTGTGCCGATCACGCTCTGGAATGCGGCGGAGTTTTTGCACGCCGTTTCGCTTTCGTGCAGGCAGTAGCCGCAGTCCAGCTCAAAGCCCGCGCGGTGCGTTTTTTCAATCAGCTCGAGCTTGCGCCCCTCCTTTGCGCTGTGGAAATAAAACCGGCGCACGCCGCCGGACTCCTCATAGCCGAAGCTCAGCGGCACGATATAGCATTCCTCCCCGTCGCACAGCCCCAGCCGGCAGCATTCACATCGCAGGATAATCTCTCGGATTTTCGCGGCGTCAGTGACCGCACGGTCGCTTCTTCGCATGTGGATTCCTCCTCTGTTGTTTTTTTCATCATAGCACGCGCGGCGCACGCGGGCAAGCGTCCCGTGCTTCTTCTTGAAAAATCACGCTCCGGCCGCTATAATAAAATAGTAAGCGCGTTTCGGGAGGCGGGAGTATGATCTATCTGGACAATGCGGCGACCACGCTGCACAAGCCGCAGTGCGTCATTGACGCCGTTGTCTCGGCGATGCAGGAGCTTGGCAACTGCGGCCGCGGCGTCAACGGCGGCAGCCTTGCCGCCGGACGCGTGATTTACGGCGCGCGGGAAAAGCTGGCGGCCTTTTTCGGACTGGATGCGCCGGAACGCGTCATTTTTACCGCGAATTCCACCGAAGCGCTGAACATTGCCATTTTCGGCCTGCTCGGGCCGGATGATCATGTTATTTCCACTGACCTTGAGCACAATTCTGTTCTGCGCCCGCTCTACCGGCTGCATGACGGCGGCATGGGACTGGATTTTGTGCCCGCCGACCGCCTCGGGAATATCGACTACGGCGATTTTGCGCGTCTGCTGCGGCCGAATACGCGCGCGATTGTCTGCACGCATGCGTCAAATCTGACGGGAACCGTTCTTGATCTGGCGCGCATCGGGCGCTTCGCACACGAAAACGGCCTGCTTTTCATCGTCGACGCGTCGCAGACGGCAGGGCTTCTGCCCGTCGATATGACGGCGATGGGAATCGACGTGCTGTGCTTCACCGGCCACAAGAGCCTGATGGGCCCGCAGGGCACGGGCGGCCTATGCGTCGCGCGCGGCGTGGAGATCCGGCCCCTGCTGACCGGCGGGACGGGCGTGCAGAGCCATCTGCCGCGCCAGCCGGAGGAATACCCCGCGCGTCTGGAGGCCGGTACGCTCAACGGACACGGCATCGCCGGCCTTTCCGCCGCGGTCGACTTTCTCAAGGAGACGGGCCCTGCGCGCGTTTTTGCGCACGACGACGCGCTTGCGCGCCGGTTTTACGACGGCGTGCGCCGGATTTCCGGCGTGACGGTCTATGGCGATTTTTCACAGGCGGTGCGCGCGCCGCTCGTTGCGCTGAATCTGGACGGCATGGACTGCGGCACGGCGGCGGACATTCTGTCCGAGGAATACGGGATTGCCACACGCTCGGGCGCGCACTGCGCGCCGCGGATGCACCATGCGCTGGGTACGGCGCAGACGGGCGCCGTCCGCTTCAGCTTTGGGTGGTTCAATACACAGGAGGAAACCGACGCGGCGATCGCCGCCGTTCGGGATTTGGCTTCGGAATGAGAGAAAAGACAAAAAAGCTGATTGTCACGTTCCACACCACGGCTGCGGCCATGGCGATGGAAAAGCACTGCGCCCGCGAGGGTATTGCCGGACGGCTGATTCCCACGCCGCGCGCGCTGAGCGCCGACTGCGGCATTTCGTGGTGTGCGCCCGTCGAGGCGCGCGAGCAGATCGAGGCGCTTCTTGCGCGCTGCATTCCGGACACGGACGAGGTGCATGAACTGCTGCTCTGACGCGCGGTGTGCCGCAGATTTTGACATTGTCGAACAAATCCGCTGAAAAGTTTGCTTTTCGGCGGATTTTTTGCGTAATCATGAAAAAGAATCACGCTTTATGGAAAAATCGCGGCAAATTGATTGCGCACGCCTGAAAAAGCTTGTATAATGCAGACAGAAATTCTGATCTTGGGAGTTTTGGTTATGTCTGTTTTCACCATCAACGGCAAGCAGGTTGAGGTCCTCAAAAAGCAGAAGCTGCTGCGCTATCTGCGCGACGAGCTGCATCTGACCTCGGTCAAGGACGGCTGCTCGGAGGGCGCGTGCGGCGCATGCACGGTTCTGATCGACGGCGAGCCGGTCCGCGCCTGCACGCCGGATACCGATTCTCTGGACGGACGCAGCATCCTCACGGTCGAGGGACTGAGCGACTGGGAGAAGGAGCTGTATACCTACTGCTACGGCGAGGCTGGCGCGGTACAGTGCGGCTTCTGCATCCCAGGCATGGTGCTCTGCACCAAGGCGCTGCTGGATAAAAATTCCGACCCGACGGACGCGGACATCAAAAATGCGCTGCGCAACAACTACTGCCGCTGCACGGGCTACATCAAGATCTTTGCAGCTGTTCGGCTGGCGGCGCAGTATAAAAAGCTCGGCGCCGTTCCTGCGCCCAGCGCGGACGACTGGAAGCTCGGTTCCAGCGTCCACCGTCTGGACGTGGCGGAAAAGGTGCAGGGCTATGGAAAATACCCCGACGACTGGTATCTGGACGGCATGTGCCATGCCTCCGCCGTGCGCAGCAAATATCCGCGCGCGCGCGTGCTGGGCATTGACGCGTCCAAAGCAAAGGCCCTTCCGGGCGTTGTGGCCGTCCTGACCGCCGAGGATATCCCTGGCGAAAACAAGGTGGGCCACATCAAGCATGACCAGTATACGCTCATCCCCGTGGGCGGACTGACGCATTATCTGGGCGACGCGATCTGCCTTGTGGTCGCTGAGGATCCTGAGACGCTGGAAAAGGCGAAGAAGCTGGTCAAGGTCGACTATGAGGTTCTCCCCGCCGTACATAATCCCGTTGAGGCCGCCGCGCCGGACGCACCGCTGGTCTTTGACGAGGAGGAGAGCAATGTTCAGGCGTACAGGCACGTCTCCCGCGGCGACGCCGCCGGCGCAATCGCAAAGGCTGCGCACGTCATCACGCGTCACTTCGAAACGCCGTGGACCGAGCATGCGTTCCTGGAGCCGGAATGCGCCGTGGCGTATATCGACGGCGACGGCGACGTGATGCTGCTCTCCACCGACCAGTCCTCGCACACAACGCTGCATGAATGCACGCTGATGCTCGGCTCGAAAAAGGTCAAGGTGGAAAATCAGCTGATCGGCGGCGGCTTCGGCGGCAAGGAGGACATGTCGGTGCAGCACCACGCGGTGCTGGCCGCATGGTGCACGCGCCGTCCGGTCAAGGTTAAATTCTCCCGTGCCGAATCGCTGCTGGTCCATCCCAAGCGCCACCCGTTCTGGATGGATTTCACGATGGGCTGCGATGAAAACGGAAAGATCATGGGCGTCAAGGCAAAGGTCACGTCCGATACGGGCGCGTTTGCCTCGTTGGGCGGGCCGGTGCTTGAGCGCGCGTGCACACACGCGGCGGGCCCCTACGCCTATGAGAATTTTGAAATTGAAGGCACCGCCTACTATACCAACAATCCGCCCGCGGGTGCGTTCCGTGGCTTCGGCGTGACGCAGACGTGCTTTGCCGTAGAGTCGATGCTCAACGAAATGGCGGAGATCATCGGCATTTCCCCGTGGGAGATCCGCTGGCGCAACGCCATCCGCCCAGGCGGCGTGCTGCCGAACGGACAGATTGTCGGCGCGGAAACCGGTCTTGCCGAAACGCTTGAGGCCGTGAAGCCGGACTTTGACGCCGCGGTCAGGGCCGGAAAGCCGGTCGGCCTTGCCTGCGCGATGAAAAACGCGGGCGTGGGCGTGGGTCTGCCCGACTGGGGCCGGTGCAAGCTGATTGTGGAGGCGGACGAAAAGCTCCATATCTACGCCGGCGCGTCGTGCATCGGTCAGGGCGTCGGTACGGTTCTGGTGCAGATGGTTGTGACGAACACGCCGCTCACGCGTGAGCAGATCGTCTACGAACGCTCGAATACATGGATTGCGCCGGACTCCGGCGACACCTCCGGCTCGCGCCAGACGCTGGTCACGGGCGAGGCGTGCCGCCGCGCGTGCGAGGCGTTCAGCGAAGCGTATCACGGCGATATGAAGCCGCTTGTCGGGCAGGAGTTCTACGGAGAATACCTTGCCAAAACCGACAAGCTCGGCGCAGACGTGCCGAATCCCGTGTCGCACGTCGCCTACGGCTACGCAACGCAGATGTGCATCCTGGATAAAAAAACCGGCCGGATTGAGACCATGGTCGCGGCCCACGACGTGGGCAAAGCCGTCAATCCCCGATCCTGTGAGGGACAGATCGAGGGCGGCGTGGTCATGAGCATGGGCTATGCCCTGACCGAGCGCTATCCCATCGACGACAATTGCAGGCCGATTGAAAAATACGGCCAGCTCGGCCTGTTCCGCGCAAACGACATCCCGCAGATCAAGGCCATCGTCATCGACAAAGCGGGCCTGAACGTCGCGTGCGGCGCAATCGGCATCGGCGAGATCACATCGATTCCCACCGCACCGGCCATCGCCGAGGCGTATTACCAGCTGGACGGAAAGCGACGCAACCGGCTCCCGCTCTGCGATACGCCGTATGAAAGGAAATGGTGAGCGCCATGAAAAAGCTGTCGAAAAACACCGCGTATATCGCCTGTAACGGCGGCTGCCGCGCCACGGCGGCGTGCCGGTATGGCTGCGTCGCATGCGGCGTGTGCGTCAGCGTCTGCCCGTTTGAGGCCATCGAGATCAACTCCGCCGGCGTGGCGGAGGTCAATCCCGCGAAATGCCTCGGCTGCGGCAAATGCGCCAGAGAGTGTCCGCGCGGCGTGATCCGCGTCCATGACCGGCTTCAGCCGATTGTCGTTGCGTGCGCAAACCACGACGCGGGAAAGGACGCGCGCACCCAATGCGAGGTCAGCTGCATTGCCTGCGGCCTTTGCGCGAAGGCATGTCCCGCCGGCGCGATCAGCGTTGTGGACAATCTGTCGCAGATCGACGAGCGCTACTGCCTCGCCTGCGGCCAGTGCCTGATCAGATGCCCGCGCGGCTCGATCCTTGATCTGCGCGGAATTCTGAGAAAATAAGCAGAAATGCGCACTTCACGCAGAAAAATCCTCCGTATGACCCGTCATACGGAGGATTTTTGTACAACCCGCTATTTCCGGAAGAAATGAAAATCGCAGCAGTCGCCGCCGCGGCCCAGTGTTTTTGTCCGCGTAAAGCCCAGCTTCCGCAGCCCGCCGTAGCTCACGTCGTCGGCGTCGCAGAACAGATGACAGAGCTCTGCACAGCCGTTTTCCGCACAGGCCGTATGCCAGAGGCATTTTCTGATCGTAACGTCAAAGAAATCCCTGCCGCCGGCCTGCGTGCTTTCCCACAGGTCGCTTGTGCGCATGATTTTCAGGAAAAAATGCCGGTAAATCGCAAAAAATCCGGGCACAGCCTCCATTTTTGCCGTGGACGCGTGCTTTTCCGCCGCGACCGTTTCCAGCATGTATTTCCGTACATACGCGTATGCGTCCGCTTCCGGGAATCCCTCCGCGGACAGCGCCTTGTACAGCGCGATTGTGGGCAGGATCGTCTGCGCAAGCGTTTTCATCTGCGCTTCCGATTTGCCGGTTTCATTTTCAATCAGCGTGCCGAGCGTTTCCGCCTGCCGGTCAGACAGCGCGCCGCCGCGTTTCTCGCCGAATTCCGCAAGCAAAAATGCCCTGATCTGCTTCTGCCGCTTTGTATTCATCGTTCCGGTTCCTCCCCGAGAGTGGATTTGCGTTGCCCGAATTATAGCATAAAAACGCAGAAAATGCCACTGTCCGGAGACGGCGTCCGCATATCGGAAATTCTGAATTTTTCTGAATTCTCCGGCCGGTTTCTTGACATCCGGCGCGCGTGCGCCTATTCTGGAGACAGAAGGCGCACGGAACCCGCCGCGCGCCGGTACGTCAAACAGACAGAGGGAATTGACACCTACGCACATAAACAGGAGGATATGCCATGAAAAAACTGCGGATACTGCCGCTGCTGCTGGCGCTGACGCTGCTGCTCTGCGCCTGTCAGGAGCCGTCCGAGAAGCCCGACATGCAGCCGGAGGAAACGCCGGAAATCGCCGCGCAGCAGCCGGAGACGAAGGATGAAACGCCCACGGAGCCGGATACCCAGCCCGAGACGCCCGATGTGCCGGCACAGCCGTCGGACGAACCGGAGACGCCTGAAGAACCGGCGGAGGAGGAGCCAAAGGTCGAGGCCCCCGTCGTCGAGCCGTTTACCGGCCGCTGGGTCAGCCGCGTTGAGCGCACCGACGACACCGTCGTGATCGACCCGAACGGCGTGATCATTCAGCTGACGGCGCAGCTGCCGCTTGACGACGTGCGCATTGAGCGCGTGGGACTGCTGAATGTCTGCGGCGACGGCTATGACAGCACCTATGAAACGTATGATATCCTGGAAACGCTGCATACTGTCGAGCGGGTAGAGGCCGGCGACGTGCTGGAGCTTCAGGTTGACGTGCCGCTCAGCGCGCCGGATCTGGCCGTCAGCTGGGAGGACGAGTTCGGCGAGCGCGATTTCCGCCTGATCCTGACGCAGAAATTCTACACCGACGGGAATGCCAGCGAATGGTGCAGCCTTGTCAGCTTCCGCGAAAAAATCCGCCCTGTGGAAATCACCGCGGACATGGATACCGGCTGGGCACTGGACGAGGCCGAGCTGCCGGAGACCGAGCCATACAGCTTTGAGAGCTTCTTCGGCTTTGCGGTTGAAAAGACGCAGATTGCGGCGGAATACCACTGTGATATCGACGGCAACGGCCGGAAAAACAGTATCCAGCTTCTGCGCCTGACCGATGAATCCGGCAATCTTTCCTACGCTGTGCGCATTGTCTGCGGCGACGTGTTCTATGACGCCGAAAACGGCGTGAGCTTCCAGCCGCGCCTGTGGATGGCCGATCTGGACGGGGACGACCGCGCCGAGGTTTATCTCAGCGGTGATTTTGCCAGCGACGACTATGTAACGCAGGGCTGGAAGCTGGGCAGAAACGAACTGGAACCGGTACTGTTCTGCGGAGATATCCGCACCGGCGATTTTGAAAGGGCCAACGCTTCCATCAACGGTGAAATCGTCTCCATTGCGAATCAGGCTCTGACGCTGAAAACCTGTACGCACCGTCTGGGAAGCCACTATGTCACGCAGAGCTATACCGCCGAGCGTGACGGAACGCTCTCTCCCGCGCCCGCGCAGGACTGGGTCTGTACCGACGGACAGCTGCTTACCGTCAAAAAGGCGCTGCCGGCGTTCTCCGGCGGGAAGAGCGTGACGCTCGCCGCCGGCACAAAGCTGACCGTGACCGCCATGGATGCGACCGACCGCGTCTATTTCCGCACGGATTCCGGTATGCAGGGCTGGATTCAGCTGGAGGAAAACACGGATGAAAATGACTGGTGCGTCTGGCGCATCGACGGCGAAAAGGACGAGGATTATTTTGAGAATCTGATCTATGCCGGCTGAAAAAACGCGGAAACAGGAGGTCGTGATGAAAAAAGCAGCTGCCGTTTTTCTCACGCTGCTCTGCCTGTCTGCGCTGAGCGGCTGCGGAAGGACGTCCGGTGTGAAAATCGACTACGGCACGTCCGCAGTCTATTCAAAGGCGGACATGGACGCCGCGATTCAGATCATCAGGGACGAATTCGGCAAATGGGACGGCTGTGAGCTTTACAGCCTCTGCTATATATCGGACGACGCGTGCAGCAAAAGCATCGGGCAGATGAATGATCTGCGCGGCAGCGACAGCACCGGCGATCCGTTCACGCAGTGTATCGTCTTTGCAAGCAGCTTCCGTTCACCGAAAAACGGCGGCGGAGCGTGGAATCCGAATCGGATTTACGACTGGTCGTGGTATCTGGCGCGCACCGACGTCGGCGCGTGGGAACTGATGACCTGGGGCAGCGGCTGATATAAGAATCGGACAGGCAATGCCTGTCCGATTTGCATCCGGCGCCAACCCGACTTAAAGACCGGCCCTCCGCTTTGCGAGGGGCCGGCCTTTGTGCAATCAGATATCGAACACGCCGAGGATGACAATGCCGCAAACGACAAGACCGATCATGGCGTAATGCTTCCACGAGAGCTTTTCCTTCAGGAAAATGCGGCTCCACACGACCGACGCGACGCAGTATGCCGAGATGATCGGCGCGGCCAGCGCCACATGCGCCTTATCGCCGATGGCGTAGATATACGCGAACTGTCCCGCGGTTTCAAACGCCGCACCGATGTATTTCGGCGCCTCCTGTCTGGCGATAAGCTTCTGCCGCCGGATGAACACGACGTAAATGAAGGAGCATACGCCCGCAAACAGGAACGTCAGCTCATACGCGGCGTTGGCCGACGCTTCGTCCAGCGTTTCCAGCACCAGCGAGTCGGCAAATGTTCCCGCCGCGTCCAGCAGACAGTACGCCACCGGCAGACACAGCGCCAGCCACGATTTGGCATAGCGGTAGTTTGACGCCTCCTGCCGCGCGCGGCGCAGCTCGTCGTCCTCGGTCGACTCGACCACGCCGAGGCCGATTACGCCGATGCAGACCAGCGCCACCGCGCCGATCACCGCCCAGCGCGTCGCGCCCTGAATGCTCTCGTCCAGCGTGCCGGTGATCAGACACAGCACCGCGACCAGCGCGCCGGAGGAATTACAGATCGGCGAAGAGATGGAAAGCTCAATATACCGCAGGCCGACATAGCCCAGCGTCATCGAGCCGATGTACAGAAGCGACACCGGCAGATATGTCCAGATTACCTGCCACGTCACAACCGCGCCGCCGATAAAGATCTCATACGCCGCATGCAGGCCCATGACCGCGCCCACGGCGATGACCATTTTGAAATGTGCATACCTGTCCTCGCCGCGGCAGCCGATTTTTGAAAAAAGGTCAGAGCCGCTCCAGCATAAAAGCGTAATAATTGCCAACCAAAACCACATGTTTGTTTTTCGTCAGCACTGCCCCGCCTTTGCACGCCGTACACTTGCATCTTTTGCGCCATGCGGCGAAAAAATCCTCGCAAATCCGGCAGGATTTGCTGCGGCTTTTTCTTGCCTTGCACAAAAGCTGCGGTGTGTCCGGCACACAAATCCGTGTCAGAGCTGACTTTCTCCTTTTCTGTTTTTCAGATTAATTTCAGGTGTCACAGCACGATTCAGCATAGTTCTGCTGTCGAGCTGCCTTTTCCTTTCTTTTTAGGTGTTTACTGCCGGAGCGCTTTTCTGCACTGCACAGAAGCTGCGGTGTGTCCGGCACACAAATCCGTGTCAGAGCGCGCGTTTCTTTTTCGAAGGCGGTTACTGCGGAAGCGCCGTCAGACCGGCCTCGACGAGTCTTTGCAGGCTCATGAGAATGCCAAGCTTGGCGTGATACCACGTCAGGCCGCCCTGGAAGTAGACGGCGTAGGGCGGGCGGATGGGGCCGTCGGCCGAAAGCTCGATGGACGAGCCCTGCACAAACGCACCTGCGGCCATAACGACCTCGGAATCATAGCCGGGCATGGCCCACGGCACGGGTGTGACATAGCTGTCGACCGGTGCGGCGGCCTGAATGCCCGAGCAGAACGCCAGCATCCGCTCCGCGCTGCCAAGCTCGACGGCCTGAATGATGTCGTGGCGCGACTCTGATGCGTCGGGGATGCAGCGGAAGCCCAGCCGTTCATATACGCCGGCGGCGAAGATTGCGCCCTTGAGCGCGCCCGCCACGACGGTCGGCGACAGGAAGAAGCCCTGATAGAACGATGGCAGAATGCCGAGATTCGCGCCGACCTCCTGTCCGAGGCCGGGGGCCGAGAGCCGGTAGGCACAGCGCTCGACCAGCTCGGCGCGGCCGCAGATATAGCCGCCAATGGGCGCAAGCCCGCCGCCCGGGTTTTTGATCAGGCTGCCGACAATCATGTCCGCGCCCACATCCGACGGCTCGATGCGCTCGACAAACTCGCCGTAGCAGTTGTCGACCATGCAGATTACATCCGGCTTGCACCGCTTGCAGAACGCGATAAGCTGCCCGATTTTTTCCACCGAGAACGACGGCCGCGTGGCGTAGCCCTTGGAGCGCTGGATGGTGATGAGCTTCGTTTTTTCGCCGATGGCGGCGCGGATGGCCTCATAGTCAAATTCACCGTTTTCCAGCAGATCGACCTGCCGGTAGCGGACGCCATATTCCCTGAGCGAGCACTTTGACGGGCGGATGCCAATGACCTCCTCCAGCGTGTCATACGGCGCGCCGACGGGGCTTAACAGCTCGTCCTCCGGCAGCAGATTCGCGCTCAGCGCCACGGCCAGCGCGTGCGTGCCGCAGGTGATCTGCGGCCGGACCAGCGCCGCCTCGGTGTGAAACGCCGCCGCATAGACCTTTTCCAGCTTTTCACGGCCGAGATCGTCATAGCCATAGCCCGTCGTAGCGGCAAAGCACGTCGCGTCCACGCGGTTTTCGTGCATTGCGTGCAGGACCTTTGCCTGATTGTACTCTGCCGTTTCGTCAATGGCCGCAAAGCGCGGCTTCAGTCCGTCGAGTATCTGCTCGCCGTATTCATAGACCGCGCGGCTGACGCCGAGCGATTCATACATCTTATAAATCTCCATCGCGCGTATCCTCTTCACTTCTCAGATTTTCAAAGACCTTTGTCGCCGCGTCGCGGATGACGTCGGGCTTGGTCACAATAATGCCGTTCTTTTCGTCCCCCAGAATCAGAAGCGTGTCTCCAGCCTCCACATGGAACAGCGTCCGAGCCTCCTTTGGAATGACGATCTGGCCCTTTTCGCCGACCTTCGCCGTGCCGAAGATGTGATAGCCCTTTGGCCGGCCCAGAAGATGCTTGCCCCCAGACATGGCAGTCTCCTTTCCTGTGTTGGAATTTCCTACTTGTATGACTTTTGCATTGTAGCGGATTCTCAGGAAAATGTCAATAGCGGCTTCCGGCGGCGGCTGGCGCCGCACTCTGTGTATTTTATACAATTCCTCCTGGGAAACGGGAAAAAGCTTCATGCAGTATTACTTCTTTACATTATCACATTATCATGGTAAAGTATTAGCACGATAACGAATGAGAAACGACCGCAGCAGTCAGCCGTTTCCGCGCAAATGGAGGAAAAGAAAATGAAAAAGGTAATCGCAATTCTGCTCTGCATGGCAATGGTGCTCACGTTCGCGGCCTGTGCGGCAAAGCCCGCCGAAAGCGCCAGCGATCTGGACTACATCAAGGGCAAGGGAACGCTGGTCGTCGGCATTACGGATTTTGAGCCGATGGACTATCAGAACGAGGCCGGCGAATGGATCGGCTTTGACGCCGACATGGCAAAGGCCTTCGCCGAATCGCTCGGCGTAAAGGCGGAGTTCGTCGAAATTGACTGGGACAACAAGATCATGGAGCTGGACGCCAAAACGATCGACTGTGTGTGGAACGGCATGACGCTGACGGACGAAGTCACAAGCGCAATGAGCTGCTCCAATGCGTACTGCAACAACTCGCAGGTCGTCATTGTTTCGGCGGATAAGGCTGCCGATTACCAGAGCGCCGAGGCGTGCAAGGATCTGAGCTTTGCCGTGGAGGCAGGCTCTGCCGGCAAGGCTGAGGTTGAAAAGCTGGGCTACAGCTTCACCGAGGTCAAGGATCAGGCCACCGCCCTGATGGAGGTTGCGGCCGGCACGGCGGACGCCGCGGTTATCGACTCGCTGATGGCGGGCGCGATGGTCGGCGCGGGCACCAGCTATGAAAACCTCTGCTTCACCGTGAGCCTGAACGAGGCCGAGGGCGAGCAGTACGGCGTCGGCTTCCGCAAGGGTTCGGATCTGGCGCAGGCGCTGAACGACTTCTTTGCCGCAAGCTATCAGGACGGCTCGATGCAGGCGTGCGCCGAGACCTACGGCATTCAGGCCGCACTGATCGCGCAGTAATTGACACGCCGCCGGAAATCCGGTATCATATTCCCGCTGAAACATGAATTTTCGCCTGGCTCCCCGACGCGCCGCGTCGGGGAACCGGCATGTTTGCTGACAGCAGCGCCGCGCGGCCGCGGCGCAGCCCGACAGATCAGAATAGACAGGAGCTTCCCATGACGACATTTGCTGAACAGTTTCCAATTGTATTTCAGGCGCTGAACGAAGGCTTTCTACAGACGCTCAAGCTGTTTTTCATCACGCTCATCGGCGCGATTCCACTGGGTCTGCTCATCTCCTTCGGCTCAATGAGCAATTGGGCGATGTTCGGCTTTCTGCGCCCGCTGCTGAAGAACATTCCCGTGAACGAAAAGCTGACGTGGCGGCAGCGCGTGCAGCTGTGGTTTGAGGTTGATTTCAAGCCCATCCGCCTCATTACGCGGCTGATCATCTGGGTTGTGCGCGGCACGCCGCTGATGCTCCAGCTGCTGGTCATCTACTTTTTCCCTGGACTTGTGTGGAAAAACAACATCTGGGGTCAGGGCGAAGGCGGCCGCTTTGTCGCGTGTGCGGCGGCATTCATCTTCAACTACGCCTGCTATTTTTCCGAAATCTACCGCGGCGGCATTCAGGGTGTCCCGAAGGGACAGCAGGAGGCCGGCCAGGTCCTCGGCATGACCAACACGCAGATTTTCTTCAAGGTCACGCTTTTACAGATGATCAAGCGCATCGTTCCGCCGATGGCAAACGAGATCATCACACTGGTCAAGGACACGTCCCTTTCGCGCATCATCGCGCTTCAGGAGGTCATCTGGGCCGGACAGGCGTTCATGAAAGGCTCGCACGGCATTTCGGGCGCGATCTGGCCGCTGTTCTTCACGGGCGTGTACTATCTGATTTTCAGCGGCGTGCTGACGCTCCTGCTCGGCTGGGCCGAGCGGAGGCTGGACTATTTCAAGGCGTAGGGAGGACGGACGCATGGCGGTGCTTGAGGTGCAGGGTCTCTGCAAAAAATTTGATGAAAACACGGTCGTTCTGCGCGGCATTGATTTTTCGCTGGAAAAGGGCGAGTCAGCTGCGATCATCGGCTCGTCCGGCAGCGGCAAGACGACGCTGCTGCGCTGTCTGAACTTCCTGACGCGGCCCGACGAGGGGCGGATTCTGGTCAACGACAGAATACTTTTTGACGCGGCGGACGCCGAAACGCAGAAGGAGGCCGAAATCCGCAGAAAGCGGCTGCATTTCGGACTGGTATTTCAGAATTTCAATCTGTTTCCGCAGTATACAGCCCTACAGAACGTGATGCTGGCCAGCGAGCTTCTGGCAAAGGAGCGCGAGGACTACCGCCACGGAAAGCGGGAAATCCACGAGCGCATCCGCGCGCAGGCCGAGCAGCTTCTGACAGATGTGGGCCTGCGGGAGAAGATGAATCTCTATCCGCACCAGCTTTCCGGCGGACAGCAGCAGCGCGTGGCCATCGCGCGGGCGCTGGCGCTCAAGCCGGACGTGCTGTGCTTTGACGAGCCGACCTCGGCGCTGGACCCGGAGCTGACGGGCGAAGTGCTGCGCGTCATCCGCGGCCTTGCCGACCAGAAAATGACGATGATCATCGTCACGCACGAAATGGCCTTTGCGCGCGACGTGGCCGACCGTGTGATTTTCATGGACGGCGGTCTGATCGTCGAGCAGGGGCCGGCGCGCGAGGTGATCGAGAATCCGCGCGAGGAGCGCACACGCCGCTTCCTGTCCCGCTACGCGGAGAATTCAGCAGAGTAATATGCGTGCATATGCAAATATGAATGTATATTCACAGCCGCGGCGTATGCGCCGCGGCTGTTTTCATATACATGAAACTCTGCATATATTCATCAATTTGTGGATATTGGACGGAGAAAAGCGGAAAACAGGCAGAACGTTGTGCACTTTGCCATACAAAAAGGACTTGATTTTTATACACACGATGCGTATAATTATGACCATAAAAACAAGCCAATCTGGAGGGCGAAAAAATGAAAAAGCTTCTTGCAATCGTACTTTGCATCGTAATGGTGCTGTCCATGGCGGCATGCGCGTCCAAGGCGCCCGCCGCACAGGAACCCGCAGCCGACGCGCCCGCGTCGGAGACGCCGGCGGCTGAAACCCCCGCCGCGGAAGAACCGGCGGCCGAGGCCGGCTTCACCACCGTCGCCGACGGCAAGCTGACCGTCGCGACCAGCCCCGACTTCGCACCGTATGAGTTCTATGCCATCGACGACAACGGCGATCCCGTTCTGGCGGGCTTCGATCCGGCGCTGGCGCAGTACATCGCCGATTATCTGGGCCTTGAGCTTGAGGTCGTTCCGATGGACTTTGACGGCGTTCTGGCCGAGCTTGCCAACGGCAGCGTAGACCTTGGCATGGCGGGCCTGTCTCCCGACCCCAAGCGTGCCGATGCGATGGATTTCTCCAGCATTTACTATACCGGCGGCCAGTCGTTCGTCTGTGTCCAGTCCAACAAGGATAAGTTCACCGATCTGGCCTCGACCAACAATCCCGAGTACTCCATCGGCGCGCAGACCGGCTCCATTCAGGTCGACCTTGCCGAGGCGAACAGCCCCGACGCCGATATCATCCAGCTGACCAAGGTCACGGACATCATCGCCGAGCTGATCGGCGGCAAGCTGGACGGCGCATACATTGAAACGGCAGTTGCCCTGAGCTATGCGCAGAACTATCCCGAGCTGTGCGTTCTGCTGGATGTGCCATATGACTCCGAAGGCTCGGCCATTGGCGTCGTCAAGGGCAACGAGGCCCTGCTTGAGGCTGTCAACGAGGCCATCGCCGCCGCGCTTGCCGACGGCAGCATGGACAAGTTCGTCGCCGAGGCGAATGAGCTTGCCGGCGGCAACGTCTATGAGGGCCTGCTTGACAACTACGAGGGCTGAGACTTACAATAAATAATCAGTACAATACTGTGAACCCATCCGCTGAGATCCTCCCACCAAACGGGAGGATTTCGGCGTGCCGGCGGCAAGGCGCCGCACGATCCAAACCAACTGTAAAGGAGCATGCCCATGCTTTCCGCTGCGAAATTTGAAAAAACCTTTCAGTACATGACCCTGTTCTGGCAGGGCGTTGTATGTACGGTGTCGCTGTCGGCGCTGACGGTGCTGTTCGGCTTCATTCTGGCGCTGATTCTGGCAATGGCGCGCCTGTCCGATCTGAACGCGTACCGCTTCCTCTCCACCGGCTCGCAGCGTGAGCTGCAAAACCGCGGCGGCTTTGTCTATGCGCTCAGCCGCTTCAATCCGGTCAAGTTCCTCGCCACAGCGTATGTCGAAATTTTCCGTGCAACGCCGATGCTGGTCCAGCTGTTCATCATCTACTACGTCGTCTTTGCGGACGTCAAGGTTCTGCCTGGCTTCAAGCTGTTCGGCTTCATCCGCTTTGACCGCTTCTTCCCCGGCGTTGTGGCGCTGGCGCTCAACTCCGGCGCGTATCTGTCCGAGATCATCCGCTCCGGCATCCAGTCCATCGACGGCGGCCAGACCGAGGCCGCGCGGAGCCTTGGCATGAGCCAGTGGCAGAATATGCGCTATATCGTCCTGCCGCAGGCCATCAAGAACATTCTTCCCGCCATCGCGAACGAGTTCGTCACCATTATCAAGGAATCCTCTATCTGCTACACCATCGGTGTGCAGGATATCATGAGCGCGGTCGCCGCCGTCAAGGGCGCGACGTTCTCCATTGCCGAGCCGCTGGTCGTGGCGACGGCGCTGTATTTCTGCCTGACATATCCGACGTCCAAGATCATCGCGCATTTTGAAAAGAAAATGAGCGCCGGCGACAACCGCAACGGCGGCGTGCCGCACCAGCGTGAGCGCAAGCGGAAGCTCGGCCTTGCCGGAGCCGGCGCAGCGCCCGTTCCCATGCATGCGGCAGAGGAGGACAAGCAATGAATGAGAAGCTGATTCAGGTGCAGCACCTGAAAAAGTATTATAACCGCGGCGCGATCAGGGCGCTGGACGACGTGAGCGTAGACATTGACCGCGGTGAGGTCGTGGTCGTCATCGGCCCGTCCGGCTCGGGCAAATCGACGCTTCTGCGCAGCCTGAACCTGCTGGAGCAGCCGACCGGCGGCAGCATTCTGTTCGACGGCGTGGACATCACCAGCAAGCGGGAAAAGGGACCGGACGGCCGGATGCACAAGCTGAATCTGGACAGACACCGCCAGAAAATGGGCATGGTGTTCCAGCATTTCAATCTCTTCCCGCACATGACGATTCTGGACAACATGACGCTTGCGCCCGTCCGCGTCCGGCACATGCCGAAGGCGGAGGCCGAGGAAAAGGCCATGAAGCTGCTTGCGCGCGTGGGCCTCGCTGACCGCGCGGAGGCATACCCCATTCAGCTTTCCGGCGGACAGAAGCAGCGTGTCGCCATTGTGCGCGCGCTGATGATGGAGCCGGAGGTCATGCTGTTTGACGAGCCGACCAGCGCGCTGGACCCCGAGATGGTCGGCGAGGTGCTGGAGGTCATGAAGGAGCTGGCGCACGAGGGCATGACCATGGTCGTCGTCACGCATGAGATGGGCTTTGCCCGCGAGGTCGGCAGCCGCGTGCTGTTCATGGCCGACGGCAAACTCATTGAGGAGGGCGCGCCGCAGCAGATTTTCGAGCATCCGCAGAGCCCCCGCCTTCAGGATTTCCTTTCCAGAGTGTTGTAATTTTACGGGCGGCGATCTGTGCATGAGCGCCGCCCTGCGCGTGTCAAAAAGCATTTTGACGGTCAGCAGGAGGATCGTATGGAAAAGAGCGGCATTTTGGCGTATCTGAACGCACATCAATCGTATTTTACCGGTCTGAGCGACTGGCTGTGGGCACATCCGGAGCTTTCGCTGCGCGAATACCGCTCCGCAGACGCCTATTGTCAGGCGCTGGAGGAGCTGGGCTTTACCGTCGAACGCGGCATTGCGGGCGTGGAAACGGCGTTCCGCGGGAGCTTCGGCTCGGGACGGCCGGTGATCGGCCTTCTGGGCGAATACGACGCGCTGTCCGGCCTGTCGCAGGAGGCGGGCGCGGTGCAGTGCCGTCCGCTGGAAAAGGGCGGCGCGGGACATGGCTGCGGACACAATCTGCTGGGTGCGGGCGCGCTGGCCGCGGCAGCGGCCATCCGCGAATACCTCGCGCAGAAGGGCGAGGGGAGCGGCACGGTGATTTTCTACGGCTGTCCCGGTGAAGAGGGCGGCGCCGGCAAGGCGTTCATGGCCCGCGAGGGTATGTTCAAGGCGCTTGACGCGGCGCTGACGTGGCATCCGTCCGATGTCAACGAGGTCGTCACAGGCAGCTGCCTTGCCTCGTATCAGGTGGAATACCGCTTTCATGGCGTGGCCGCGCACGCGGCGGGCAGTCCGCATCTGGGGCGCAGCGCGCTGGACGCGGTGGAGCTGATGAACGTGGGCGCGCAGTTTTTGCGCGAGCACATCCCGCCGCACAACGGCCTGCACTACGCCATTACCGACGCGGGCGGACAGTCGCCGAACGTGGTGCAGCCGTCGGCGCAGGTGCTGTACATGCTGCGCAGCGACAATGTGCCGAATATTCTGAAGCTGGCAGAACGCGTGGACGATCTGGCAAAGGGCGCGGCGCTGATGACCGGCACGACGTTTACCCGCCGCTTCATCGACGGTACGGCCGACGTTCTGCCGAACGCGGCGCTCGAACGGCTTGCCTACGCGAATTTTGCCGCGGCGGCCCTGCCGGAATACACGCCGGATGAGCTTGCCTACGCGCAGGCGATTTCCGGTACCTGCGTCCGCGACGGCGTGGCGGGCTTTGCCTCGGGCTATGACGCGCAGATTGCCGATTTTGCGCGCGCGGCGTCGGACGACGGCAAAAAGGCAATCAATGATTTTCTGATGCCGCTGTGGCACTCGAATATGATCGAGCCTGGCTCAACCGACGTCGGCGACGTGAGCCGGCAGACGCCGACCGTGCAGCTGCATACCGCCGTGTGGCCCGCGTGGACGCCCGGGCACAGCTGGCAGGCTGTCTCTGCCGGAAAAAGCGGCATCGCGCACAAGGGCATGCTGCTGGCGGCGGAGGTGCTGGCCGAAACCGCATGGGATCTGTATGAAAATCCGGCGCTTCTGGACGAGGCGCGCGCGGAATTCCGGAAGGAAAACCGCGGCGGCTATGTCTGCGCGATTCCCGACGGGGTCGTGCCGGTCATCGCCGGTGAGGAAATATAACCGCATTGCACATAAAGCGCCGTATGACATCGTCATACGGCGCTTTGTCTGCCATAACCGGATATTCTGTTTTCTCCGCGGGCTCCGCGCCATGCGCCGTTATTTCAGGCCGTAAATCGCGGAGAATTTTTCCTCCAGATAGTCGAGGAAATAATTGACGTTCAGTCCCTCGCCCGTGATGGCGCGAATCCACTCGTCCGGCGTTGTGACCGAGGCGATGGAGAACACATGCTCCTTCAGCCAGTCGCGGACGGGCAGCAGATCACCCTTCTCCACAGCCGCAAAGACGTCAAAATCCTTTTGCATGGTACGCAGAATCTGCACGCCGTAGGCCGAGCCGAGCGCATAGGACGGAAAATAGCCGAACGAATCCGTCCAGTGCACATCCTGTAGACAGCCCTGTGCGTCGTCGGGGACCTCCACCCCCAGATACTGCCGGTATTTCGCGTTCCACAGCGCAGGGACCTCGTCCACGGTGATTTCACCGTTGATGAACGCCTTTTCCAGCTCATAGCGGATGAGGATGTGCAGGCAGTAGGTCAGCTCGTCCGCGTTGCAGCGGTTCAGCCCGGGGCTTGCCTGATTGGCGGCCGCATACAGCTCGCGCTCGGTGACGTCGGCAAAGGTGTCGCCGGTCAGCTCGCGCAGCTTCGGATACACGAAGTGGATAAACGCCTCGCTGCGGCCGATGAGATTCTCATAAAAGCGCGAAATGCACTCGTGCATGGCATTGGACATGTGGTTTGCGGCGTGGTTCTGATAGAATTCCTCCGGCTCGTTCTGCATGAACAGCGCGTGGCCGCCCTCATGCAGCGTGGTGAAAATATTGGAGATGAAATTCTCCTCATAATAGTGCGTTGTGACGCGCACGTCGGTCGGGCCGAAGTTCGTCGTGAACGGATGCTCGGTCGTCATCAGCACCAGCGCCGACTGGCGCAGACCCTCCAGCTCCAGCAGATAGCGTGAAAACGCCTCCTGCTGCGAGACGGGGCACGGGCGCGACATGAAGTCGGTGCGCAGGGGCCGGCCCTCGTTCTGAATGCGCGCGATCAGGGGCACAATCCGCGCACGCAGCGCGTCGAAAAACGCGTCCAGCTGTGCAATGCTCCCGCCCTTTTCATAGTCATCCAGACAGGCGTCATAATACGTCGGCTTCTGCTTGTCGCGCAGCGAAAGCACCTTGCGCGTGCAGCCGACCACGTCGGCAAAGGCGTCGCGGAAGATGGAAAAGTCATTTGCCTTCTTGGCCTCCAGCCATTTGCCGTAGGCGCGGCTGCACGCCAGATCGTATTCATAGCTCAGCTTCGCGGTGATGTTCTTTTCCTTTTCCCATGCCTCATACAGATGCTCGACGGTCTTTTTCTGTACCGGCGTCAGACCCTCGCCGTCCGCGTGCAGCGCACAGACAAGGGTCACATATTTTTTGGAGTGGGACAGCTTGTGCAGATGCTGACCGATGACGGCCATGTCCTCGCCGGCCTGCGCCATGCCGTCCGCCGGCGCGCAGCACTGCATGTCAAAGCTCATCTTCCCGATGGCGTGGCCATAGGCGGTGCGCTCGTTCAGAAGCCTGTCCAGCTGCTTCCACATCTGTTGATTGGTCATAGAATGCTCCTCCTGAAACTGGTGAAATCGGATGCGGGGTGTTATTTTTTGCGGGGATGGCGCGACGGCACAGAGAATACGACGGACTCATACGCGCCGAGCGGGTACTTCAGCCGCCACGGGCGGCTGTCGCACAGGTCGCGCACGGGGCGGCCCTTCCACTCGCCGCTGTCCGGTGTGGTGGTGAATACGCGGCGGTACAGCCCGCCCAGCGGGCAGCCGACGGAAAACTCCGGGTATCCGACCGGCGTGAAATTGCATACAAACAGCAGCGCGTCGTTGTAATTCCACGGGTTGCGGCGGATAAAGGAGAAAATACTGCGCTCGACGTCGCCGCTGTTGACCCACTCAAACGATGCGGGGGCGGTGTCGCTGTACAGAACCGGATGCGTCCGGTAGAGCGTCAGAAGCCTGCGCCAGCAGTCCTGCACGTCGTGGTGACCCTGCTCGCTGCAAAGCTCCCAGTCCAGCTGTCCACGGAAATCCCATTCGCGCTCCTGACCGAAGTCCTGCCCCATGAACAGAAGCTTTTTGCCGGGGTGCCCCATCATCATGGTATAGCACGTCTTGAGCGAGCCGAATTTCTCCATCCGGTTTCCCGGGGACTTGTTGAACATCGAGCCCTTACCGTAGACGACCTCGTCGTGCGACAAAACCAGAATATAATGCTCGTCAAACGCGTATTCCAGCGTGTGCGTCATCAGATGGTGGTGGTATTTGCGGTTGATGGGCTTTTCGTTGATATACCGGATGACCTCGTTCATCCAGCCCATGTTCCACTTCAGCCCGAAGCCGAAGCCGCCCTCGGCGGCGGGCTTTGTCATGCCGGCCAGAATGGACGAGTCCTCGGCAATCAGATAGCCTGCGGTCTTGTCGCGCAGGACGCTGCTGAGATGGCGGAAGAACTCAAAGCCGTCCAGGTTGTGCTCGCCGCCATAGCGGTTGGGACGCCATTTTTCGCGGCCGAAGCTGTTGTACATCATCGAGGCCACCGCGTCCACGCGCAGTGCGTCGATGTGATACTGCCGGACCCAGAACAGCGCCGAGCCGATGAGGAAATTTGTGACCTCGGGCTTGCTCAGATCAAACGCCTTTGTGCCCCACTGGGGGTATTCGGCGCGCAGCGGGTCGGCGTATTCATAGACCGGCGTACCGTCAAAATCGGCAAGGCCGTAGTCGTCCTTTGGAAAGTGCGCCGGCACCCAGTCCAGAATCACGCCGATGTTTTTCCGGTGCAGATAATCGACGAAAAACATGAAGTCCTCGGGACTGCCATAGCGCGCGGTGGGCGCGTAATAGCCCGTCACCTGATAGCCCCACGACGGGTCGTAGGGATATTCGCAGATGCCCATCAGCTCGACATGCGTATAGCCCATGTCCAGCACATAGTCCGAAAGCTCTGCCGCAAGCTGACGGTAGTTGTAATACGAGCCGTCGGGATGCTGCCGCCACGAGGCGGGATGCACCTCATACACGGCCATCGGCTGCGTGAGAAAGCCGTCCGGCTTCTGTGCTGCGCACCACGCGCCGTCCTGCCAGCCGAAGCCCTCCACATCCGTAACAACCGAGGCGTTGTGCGGCCGGAGCTCGGTGCGGAACGCGTAGGGGTCGCTTTTCAGAACCTGCGTGCCGTCGGCGCGTGTGATGCAGTATTTATAGCGCTCTCCGCAGGTAAGCGCGGGGATGAAGCGCTCCCAGATGCCGTCGGACGGCTCCATGGGGTCGGCGTCCGGCCGCCAGCCGTTGCGGTCGCAGACGACGCTGACAGCCCTCGCGTTCGGCGCCCAGAGAACAAACTGCACGCCCTCCACGCCGTCGCGCGTACAGGGATGCGCACCCATTTTTTCATAGATTTCATAGTGTGTGCCGCGGTGGAACAGATACCGGTCCAGCTCGCCGAAGAACGTTTCCTGCATGGCGTTTCCTTTCTCCTCTCGCGGTTTTATTTTGCTCATTATACCACACCCTTTGCCATGCTTCAACGCAAACCGCCGAAAAATGGAAGCAAATGCCGCGGCGGTCCGAAGTGCGTGTTTGCATGCCGCGCAAATTCTGGTATAATACTGAAAAACGGACGGAAGGGGGACGCGCATATGCGGAGCAGACGGCCCGACGCGATTGTGCGGCGGCTGGAGCAGGCGGGCTTTGCGGCGTATTTTGTCGGCGGCTGCGTGCGCGACACGCTGCTGTGCCGGCCCGTTCACGACTGGGACGTGACCACGTCCGCGCGGCCGGAGCAGGTGCTGGCGCTGTTCGTGCACTGCGTGCCAACCGGCATCCGCCACGGAACGGTGACGGTTTTTGAGGACGGCGCGCAGGCCGAGGTCACGACGTTCCGCGCCGACGGCGCATATCATGACGGCCGGCATCCGGACACGGTTTTGTTTGTCACATCGCTGCGCGGCGATCTGGCGCGGCGCGACTTCACGGTCAACGCCATGGCGATGGATCTGCGCGGGAATCTGTATGATTATTACGGCGGGCAGGACGATCTGCGCGCGGGAATTCTGCGAGCCGTCGGACGGCCGGAGGCGCGCTTCCGCGAGGACGCGCTCCGGATGCTGCGCGCCTGCCGCTTCGCGGCGCAGCTGGGCTTCCGGCTGGACGCGGCGACGGAAGCTGCGGTTTTTGCCTGCGCGGACGGCTGCGCCGCCCTGTCGCATGAGCGTATCCGCGAGGAAACGGAAAAAACGCTGCTGTCTCCACGGCCGCAGCTGCTGGAAAAAATGCTTTCCGCCGGACTTTTAAGGCCCTGCGGGCTTGTGCGCACGGTGCGGCTCGACTGGCTGGCAGAGGTTCCGTGTGAGCAGGCGACGCGCTGGACGGCGCTGAAGATCCTGCTGCCGGAGCTTTCGCCCGAGGTGTTCCGCCTGCCGTCCGGACTTGGCGTGCGGATCACGCGCGCCGCGGCGGCGTATACGCCGGAGCCGGATATGCCGGCGCTCAAGCGCATCGCGGCGGAGCGCGGCGCGGAAACAGCGGCGCTGGTCGCGCAGCTGGCCGGAAAATCCGCGCTCTGGGAGCAGCTTCTCGCCTCCGGCGACTGCATCAGCCTGCGGCAGCTGGCCGTGACGGGCCGCGACCTGCCGGCGCTTTCCGGCGCGCAGGTCGGCCGGACGCTGAAACGTCTGCTGGCGCATGTGCTGGTCCATCCGGAGGACAATACGCGCGAAACGCTCCTGCGCCTGGCGCAGGAGGAGAGCCAGTAGGGGCCGACGACTCTGTTGGCCCTTTTTCCGGCTGGCACCGGAGGTGCCTTTGGCGATTCTGCACAGCACCCTGTAGGGGCCGATGCCCACATCGGCCCGCTTGTCCGGTTTCACCGGAACTGCCGTTGACACGGCAACACCGTAACCGTTGCTTCGCAGACCTACTTTTTCTGTCTTGCCAGAAAAAGTAGGCAAAAAGATGCGCGTGGAGACGCGATATATTGCGCGCTGACGCGCGCGAATTTTTGGCCGCTCCGCGGCCTGAACGCCCTATTCGGGCGCAAAACTGTGACTTTCCCTACAGCTTTTGGTTCCAATATTGCTTACAGGTTTGTAGGGGCCGATGCCCACATGGCCCCTACAACCTGCTGTGCAGAATCCTAACTGCCGAGTATTCCCAAAATGAGCAGAACCAAGACCCGTTGCCAGCTATCCGCGACTGCTTGTAGTACATTCATCGGAACCATAAGCTATCGGGAACGTATTGGCCTTGCGCCCGAAGAGGGCGTTGAAAAGAATCTGCGCGTAAGCGCCATAAATCGTTTTCCAGCGCCTCTTTTTGCCCACTTTTTCTGGCAAGACAGAAAAAGTGGGTCGCCGAAGGCACAGTTACAGCGTCGCTGTTAAAATCAGTAGTTCCGGTGAAACCGGACAAACGGGCCGTCAGGAAAAAAGCTTTGCCACAGTGAAAAAATGTGATATGATAGACATATGAAAAAGAGAATTGCCTACTACGTCAGCCGGAAGAATATTCTGGTCTGGCTGGCGGCGCTGGCTCTGGTGTGTTCGGTGATCGTCCGCATCGCATATTTCTGCGGGAAAGGCGCAGATGCAAAGACGGTGTGGCTTCAAATCGTATTGCCGGCTGCGGCATGCCTGATCTATGCGCTGATTGTTCTGACCGACGGTGAGCAGCACCTGTATCGCACGGCCGTGCCGGTTTTTATGGCCGCCGTCTATTTCGGCGTCCGCGTGTCTGTTGGCACCATGTGGCTGCGCTATGTCCTGCTGTGCTGGCTTGCGTATCTGGTGTTCGCGTCGGTCTATGCCGCGGTCATCTCCGGCAAGCCGCATGTGATTCTGCTGCCGCTGATGCTGCTGGGCGCGCTGGGGGTGGTGCTGTATGAGTGCCGCTCGGCGCTGAATCCCGAAAAGCTTGAGATTCTGCGCGAAAATCTTGCGGACATTCTGATGCTGTCCGGCGCGCTTCTGACCACCTGCGCGGTCAAGATTCATCTGGACAACCGCTATTATCCCACCTGGGGCGACCGCCCCGACGGGCGCAAGCTGCGCTCGCTGGACCCAGTGCAGGTCGTCAGCAACTATATCATGCCGAACCGCGTGCCCGCATCCAACTTTGTGCGCGACACGGTGGAAATCACGGCCATGGAGCGCTATATCCGCGAAAAGCGGCGGCAGGGCCTGCACAATTTCGGCATTACGCATGTATTTCTGGCGTCCTATGTGCGCTGTGTGGCAAAATATCCGGCGCTCAACCGATTCCTGTCCGGACAGCAGGTCTACACGCGCGATGAGGATATCCAGTTCTGCATGATGGTCAAGGAGGAAATGGCCACCGACGCACCCGAAAGCGCGATGAAACTGCACCTGACGCCGACAGACACGGTGGAGGATATTTACCGCAAGTTTAACGCGCAGGTTGAGCGCATCAAGGGCGGCACGGACGCGAGCGACTTTGACAAGACCGCAAAGGCGCTGTCGCTGATCCCAGGCGTGGTGTTCAAGTTTGCCGTCTGGGTGCTCAAGACGATGGACTATTTCGGCCTGCTGCCGAAATTCCTGCTGGAGGTCAGTCCGTTCCACGGCTCGATCTTCTTTACCTCCATGGGCTCGCTCGGCATTCCGCCGATTGTCCACCATCTGTATGATTTCGGCAACCTGCCGGTCTTTGTTGCGTTCGGCTGCAAATACCGCAAAAACGAAATCGACGCGGAGGGAAACATCGTCCAGCGCAAGTATGTGGACTATACCGTCAACACCGATGAGCGCATCTGCGACGGCTTCTATTTCGCCACGACGCTCAAGTACATGAAAAAGTTCCTTGCGCATCCCGAACGGCTGGATCTGCCGCTGGAAGAGGTTGTAAAGGACATCGAGTGACCATCGGATATACATACCTATGACAAGAGATCAATTCGCGGCGCTGTGCGCCGCAGGACCCGTTCTGCTGGACGGCGCGACGGGCACAAATCTGCTGGCGGCCGGAATGCCGCGCGGCGTGTGCACCGAGGCGTGGGTGCTGGAGCATCCCGAGCCATTGCGCGCGCTTCAGCGCGGATATGCCGAGGCCGGAAGCCGGATTATTTACGCGCCGACCTTTTGCGCCAACCGCACCGCTCTGCGTGCCTATGGGCTGGACGGCCGGCTGCGGGAGATGAATCGCGCGCTGGTCTCACTCACGCGAGAAGCGGCCGACGGCCGCGCGCTCGTCGCGGGCGACATGACGACGCTGGGGCGTCCCGTCGAGGAGGCGGGCGCGCACAGCTATGCCGCGCTTCTGGATGTCTACCGTGAGCAGGCGGAGGCGCTGGCAGATGCGGGCGTCGACCTGGTCGCCGTGGAGACCATGATGGGCGTGAGCGAGTGCATGGCCGCCGTCGAGGCCATCCGCAGCGTCTGCGAGCTGCCTGTGATCTGCACGCTTTCGGTGCAGTCCGACGGCAAATGTTATTTTGACGGCAATGCCGCCGAGGCCGCACCGGCGCTGGAATCGCTCGGCGCGGACGCCGTAGGCGTCAACTGTGCGTCGGGACCCGATCAGCTGGAAAGCGTAATCGCCATGATGCGGCGCGCATGCAGCCTGCCTGTCGCGGCAAAGCCGAACGCCGGCCTGCCGAAGATTCTGGACGACGGCACGGCGGTCTATTCCATGGATGCGCAGGCGTTTGCGGCACATATGGCAAAGCTCCGCGCGGCGGGCGCAAGCCTGCTTGGCGGCTGCTGCGGCACGACGCCGGCGTATATCCGCGCGCTGCGCGAAAGCCTGTAAAATAAAAAGGATGCGGCCCAGCGGGCGGCATCCTTTTTTGTCCGGTTTCACCGGAAGTGCCCTTTTTGCGGCGAGACCGCAGCCGTTGCTTCGCAGACCCACTTTTTCTGTCTTGCCAGAAAAAGTGGGCAAAAAGAGGCGCTGGATACGGATCGGATTGTACCGCAAGCCACAGAAGAACCCCGTAGAAAAACATTGCAGCCAACACACGGAAATCCCTCTGCA
>CAKUJN010000022.1 GCA_934661735.1 uncultured Oscillospiraceae bacterium | reverse complement strand
GGGTTGAGCAGCCACAGCCCGTCCTCCTGCACACAGCAGGGGATGTGTGTGTGCCCGAACAGCGCGATATCCGCGCCGGTGCGTCGCGCCTCCAGCTTCAGCCGCGTAAGGTCGCTTTTGACGCCAAACAGGTGCCCGTGCGTCAGGAACATCCGGTATCCGCCCGCCTCGGTCAGGACGGACGCGGGCGCCTGCGCGCCGAAATCACAATTTCCCGGGACATAGAGGAAGTCCAGCTCCGGAAAGGCGTTCGACAGATCTTCCGCATCCGAGAGATGGTCGCCCAGATGAAACACGCGGTCGGGCATTTCTCTCTCCACCGCGTCATACATATTACCAAGGCAGCCGTGCGAATCAGACAGAACAAGTATTTTCAAAACAATCACCTGCGGCAATGCCGCTGCATAGAATAGACAAGAAGCTTTGTGCACAGGGAGGGACTTGCATGGACAATCTGAAAAATGCGGGCGCATCTGGCGGTTTTTCCTTTACGCCGCAGCAGCTCAACAGCGTGCTGCGTTCCAAGGAGGGGCAGGCGCTTTTGCAGATGCTCAACCGCGACGGCGGCGCCGCGCTGCGGCAGGCGGCCTCGGCCGTCCAGTCGGGGGACTATGAGGCCGCAAAGAAGATTATGGAGCCGGTCATGCAGACGCCGGAGGCGGCGGAGCTGGTCGACCGGATCAACCGGAAGTAGGCGCGCGTATGGACGATCTCGAGCAGAAAATCCAGTCGGTGCTTGCCGATCCCGCGCAGATGCAGCAGATTCTGGGCATTGCGCGCTCGCTCGGCGTGGAGCTGCCCGACGCGATGTCGGGACAGGAGCCGCCCGCAGAGGAAAACACGGCGGCCGCGCCGCCGCACAGCGCGCCGGACGGCGCATTTTCCGAGCCCGTCGCGCAGCTTTTGCAGCAGGCCGGAAAGCTGGAAAAAAAGCAGGAAAACCTGCTCAACGCGCTCAAGCCGTTTCTCAAGCCGAACCGGCGCGAGAAAATTGACCGCGCGATGCAGGTGGCGCGGCTGTCGCATCTGGCGGGCTATGCCCTGCGAAGCCGCGGTGAAAACAAACCATGATACGGGGGAGTTTTGTGTATCATCGCTATATTCCGAATCCGGACGGTACATATCAGCGGCAGATCGTGGACGACCAACCCGCGCCGCCTCGGCCGGAGCCGCATCCGCCTGAGCCGCCCGTACCGCCGCCCACGCCGGATGTATGTCCTGCGCCAGAGCCGTGCGGCGCGTGCCGTGCGCAGCCGCAGGACGCGCATTTTCTCAGCCGCCTGCTGCCAAAGGGCTTTGACACCGGCGATCTGCTGATTCTGCTGATTCTTCTTCTGCTGCTCATCGACGGCGACGAGGACGATACGCTTTCCGTCCTGCTGACGTTCGCGGCGTTTATCCTGCTCTAGGACGCGTCCGCAAACGGCTGTGTGCCGTCGGGAAGCGCAAACACATCCGCAAGCGCTTCGTCTGCACCCATAAAGACCTCATATGCGGTCTGCTGAACGGTGTAGACGGGCGCTTCGTCCTTTAATGTGGTCTGCCGGCACAGCAGGCCGCTGTCCAGACTGACCCAGTAATAGCGCTCAAGTCCGCTGTCCAGATAGCTCAGAAAAACGCACTGCGCATTCTGCTCCGACAGCATCACATAGTCCGCCTGGCAGATGCGCGCCGCCGGAAGCTCCAGCAGCGCCTCATAATCGGGCACGCCGGCCAGATCATCCGCGTCAATCGTCCCGTCCAGTGCGATTTCGGCAACCTCGTCCGAATCCGCATACCAGACATAGAGCGTTTCGCCGTCGGACAGGCACGTGCGCGTGCCGTAGGTATCCGCCGTCTGCACCAGCAGCAGCCCGCCGCTGCGCCAGACGTCAACGGTCTGCTCGCGCGTAAACTCACCGGCGGACGTGACAATGCTCAGCGTCTGATGATACGCCTGCGGCCGCGTAAGCATTTCCAGAATGCTCTGCACATTCTCCGGCGAGACCTGTGCAAAGACGTTTTCCGGCTCCTCGGGCGTCTCCTGCTCCGGCTGCGCGGCAGGCTCGGGGAGAATGATGGGGTCGTGCGTCCGGCTCTTCCGGACAAAGATAAATACGGCAATCAGAATCAGAACCACCGCGGCGGCAGTAATCGCCGCGATGATCAGCGTTTTCTGATCTGCTTTTTTACGGTCCATGCCGCCGCTCCTTTCTGACGGGATTGACAGTGGTGTCAGTGAAAGTCCTCAGGCCGCTCGGCGCACAGGCCGAAGTGCCACAAAATTGCCTGAACGATGCGCGGACAGGCGTTTCCGTCGCCATAGGGATTGACGGCCTTCGCCATTTTCGCGTAGGCGGCCGGATCGCGCAGAAGCTCGTTTGCCATCGAGACAATCGTATCCTCCTCCACGCCGGCAAGCCTAGCCGTGCCCGCGGCCACAGCCTCGGGCCGCTCGGTTTCGCGCCGCATGACCAGAACGGGCCGGCCCAGCGCCGGAGCCTCCTCCTGAAGCCCGCCGGAGTCCGTCAGCACGAAGAAGCACCGCGCAATCAGGTTGTGCATCTCTTCCACATTGATCGGGTCAATCAGATGAATCCGCTCATGCCCGCCCAGAATCGGGAACGCACATTCGCGCACAACGGGGCTCAGATGCACGGGATAGACGACCTCCACGTCGGGGTTTTCCTCGACAATGCGCAAAATCGCGTGCATGATGTCGTGCATGGGCTTGCCGTAGTTTTCGCGCCGGTGGCACGTCACGGCCAGAATCCGCCGGTTTTCAAAGTCCAGCGTGTTGAGCAGCGCCGTCGGGAATACATAGTCCCTGCGCACGGTGTATTTCATGGCGTCGATGGCCGTGTTGCCGGTGATGAAGATATCGCCCGCGATGGCCTCGCGGCGCAGATTTTCCGCGTTCGCGGCGGTAGGCGAGAAGTGCAGATCCGCGATATCGCCGACCAGCGTCCGGTTCATTTCCTCTGGGAACGGAGAATACTTGTCCCATGTGCGCAGTCCCGCCTCCACATGGCCGACCCTGACCTGCTGATAAAACGCCGCCAGCGCACCGGCAAACGTCGTGGACGTGTCTCCGTGAACCAGCACAAGATCGGGCTTCGCCTCGGCCAGCACCTGCTCCATGCCGAGCAGCGTCTTGGTCGTGATGGTGGAAAGCGTCTGGCGCTTTTCCATGATATTCAGATCATAATCGCCCTTCAGGCCGAAAATCTGCATGACCGAGTCCAGCATTTCGCGGTGCTGGCCGGTCAGACAGCAGATACTTTCAATTTCATCGTGCTTTTGCAGCTCGCGGACCAGCGGCGCCATTTTGATGGCCTCGGGCCGCGTGCCGAACACGGACATGACCTTAAGCTTCGCCATTGTTTTCCTCCTGCTCCTGTGCTTTCGGCGCGTCCGGCGGCAGCTGTGCCGCAGCCTGACCGGCGGAGTTCTCCTCCGCGTCTTTTTCCGTCGCGTGCCGGTCTTTTCCGGACGCAAAAATCACCCGCATTCCGATTGCGCCGACGACAAACACCGCGCCGATGAAAATCAGCGCCCGCAGCTCACCCGACGAGGTCAGCAGCACCGCCGCCAGCCCCAGAATTGCCGTCAGCATATACGCGATGGCGACCGACTGCTTCTGCGAAAAGCCCATGTCGATGAGCCGGTGGTGCACATGCCCGCGGTCGGCGACCATGGGGTTCTGGCCCTTTGCAATCCGGCGCAGGAACGCAAAGCAGATATCGAAAATCGGCACGCCGAGAATCAGGAACGGCACGGCGAAGGAGATGATCGTATACAGCTTGAACAGTCCCGTGACCGAAAGCGTCGCCAGAATATAGCCGAGGAATGTCGCGCCGGTATCGCCCATAAAGATCTTGGCCGGATTCATGTTATACGGAATAAAGCCGAGGCACGCGCCGAACAGCGCGACGAGAATCATAGCGATGTTGATCTCCGAGACCAGCAGTGCAATGACAATCAGCGCCGCCGTGGATATGGCCGACACGCCCACGGCAAGGCCGTCAAGGCCGTCGATAAAATTGACGGCGTTTGTGATGGCGACAATCCAGATGATTGTAATCGGGATGGAGAGCCAGCCGAGATTCACATAGGTTGTGGCGCTGAAAACATTGGGATTTGAGAAAAACTGAATCACGCACCCGTGATACACGGCCACGCCCGCCGCAGCGATCTGCACAATCAGCTTCGGCAGGGCCTTCAGCGCCATGATATCGTCCAGTACGCCCAGCACGACAATCATGACCGAGCCAAGCAGAATGCCCTGAATCTGCCGGTCGATGTCCGCGAAAATCAGCACCGTCAGCAAAAACGCCACAAAGATGGCAAGCCCGCCCAGCCGCGGGATGGGTACCTTGTGCATCCGGCGGTTGTCCTTCGGCACGTCGATCGCGCCGACCTTGTAGGCAAGATTTTTGACCAGCGGCGTGGTCAGAAACGAAATCGCAGCCGCGGCGGCCAGCGCCAGCAGCATTTTGACTGCGTAATGCGTCGTCATAAAGCTCTCTCCAATCAGCGGGCGACGAAGCCCACCTTTTTGTATACCTTGCGCAGCGTTCTGTCCGCCAGCGCGGAGGCGCGCTCGGCGCCGGATTTATAGATGGATTCCAGATAGGATTTGTCGCTCAGCAGCTGCTGCGTCTGCTCGCGGATGGGCCGCATCAGCTCCACAACCGCCTCGCCGACGGCAGGCTTGAACACGCCGTAGCCCTGATCGGCAAACTCGGCCTCAGCCTGCTCGATGGTTTTGCCGGTGGCGGCGCAGTAGATCGTCAGCAGGTTGGAAATGCCGGGCTTGTTTTCGCGGTCATAGCGCACGGCCGTTTCACAGTCGGTGACGGCGCGCTTGAACTTGCGCATGATATCCTCCGGCCTGTCCATGATATAGACACAGCCGTCGGGGTCGGACTTTGACATTTTATTGTCGGGGTTGCCCAGACTCATGATGCGCGCGCCCATCTTGGGAATAAACGGCTCGGGGAGGGTAAAGGTGTCGCTGTAGGTATAGTTGAAGCGTGCGGCGATGTCGCGGCAGATTTCAACGTGCTGCTTCTGATCCTCGCCCACGGGGACCAGATCCGCCTGATACAGCAGAATGTCCGCCGCCATCAGAACGGGGTAGGTGAACAGGCCCGCCGTGATGTTGTCGGCGTGCTGCTGGGATTTCTGCTTGAACTGCGTCATGCGGCTCAGCTCGCCGAACTGCGTATAGCAGCTGAGCACCCAGCTCAGCTCTGCGTGCTGCGGCACATGGCTCTGGATGAACATGATGTTCGTCTCCGGATTCAGGCCGCAGGCGATATACTGCGCCAGCTGCTCAAGCGTCCGGCGGCGCAGGTCTGCCGGAACCTGCCGCACGGTGATGGCGTGCATGTCCACGATGCAGTACAGGCAGTCATAGTCGTTCTGCAGCGCCACCCAGTTTTTGATTGCGCCCATATACGAGCCGAGCGTCAGATCGCCGCTGGGCTGAATGCCGGAAAAAATGCGTTTCTTTGCGTCCATGATAAAAACCTCGAATCCAGAATAGTTTGTCTATATTTGCATAGTCGCATGTATTTTAGCACATACAGACAGATTTCGCAAGAAAGCATTGACTGTGCGCCAAAGAAAATATATTATATATGTTAGAAATTACGCCCTGCGGCGTGCAGAATCGGAGGATTACCCAGTCATGAGTTTTTTTGAGGAAATGGAAGCCAGAATCCCGAAGGGCAGGGTGCGCACACGCTTTGCGCCAAGTCCCACGGGCTACATGCACGTCGGCAACCTGCGCACGGCGCTTTATACATGGCTCATCGCGCGCAGCCACGGCGGCACGTTCATCCTGCGCATCGAGGACACCGATCAGGGCCGTCTGGTCGAGGGCGCGGTTGATGTGATCTATCGGACGATGGCCGAGTGCGGCCTGACCCACGACGAAGGCCCCGATGTCGGCGGCCCCGTCGGCCCATATGTCCAATCCGAGCGGCGCGGCCTGTTCGGCCGGTACGCCGAGCTTCTGGTCGAAAAGGGCGGCGCGTACTACTGCTTCTGCCAGAAGAGCGACGAGGACGAGCAGCCGGATGCCGGCAGCGAGCCGAAGCAGATCAAAAAGCACGTCTGTGCCTGCCGCGACCTGCCGCTGACCGAAGCGAAGGCGCGCGCTGCCGCCGGTGAGCCGTATGTCATCCGCCAGCGCATCCCACACGAGGGAAGCACCACGTTCCACGACGCGTCCTTCGGCGATATCACCGTCGAGAATAAGGAAATGGAGGATCAGATCCTGCTCAAATCCGACGGACTGCCCACCTACAACTTTGCAAACGTCGTCGACGACCATCTCATGGGCATCACGCACGTCGTGCGCGGGAGCGAGTATCTTTCCTCCGCGCCGAAGTACAATCTGCTGTATCAGGCGTTCGGCTGGGAGATCCCGACGTATGTCCACTGCTCCCCCGTCATGCGCGACGCGCAGCATAAAATGTCCAAGCGCCACGGCGACCCCAGCTATGAGGACCTGATCCAGCAGGGTTATCTGACCGAAGCGGTGCTCAACTATGTGGCGCTCCTGGGCTGGTCTCCGCGCGGCGAGTTTGCCGAGCAGGAATTCTTCACGCTGGACGAGCTTGCAAAGGTCTTTGACATCGCCGGCATTTCCAAAAGCCCCGCCGTATTTGACATTCAGAAGCTGCGCTGGATGAACGCCGAGTATATGAAGCGGCTCACGCCCGAGGCGTTCTATGCAAAGGCCGAGCCGTGGCTGCGCAGAGCGGTCACGAATCCGGCAATCGACCTGCACGCCGTTGCGGCGCTGGTGCAGTCCCGCTGTGAGATTCTCTCCGACCTGCCCGAGCGTGTCGATTTCCTCGATGCGCTGCCGGAATACAGCACCGAGCTGTATGTCCACAAGAAGTCCAAAACAAATCTAGAAAATTCGCTGGAAACGCTTCAGGCGCTTCTTCCCGTCCTGCAGGCACAGGAGACCTGGACGAACGAGGCGCTGTACGAGCGCCTCACGGCGCTGGCCGCCGAACGCGGCGTGAAGAACTCCGTCGTGCTCTGGCCGCTGCGCGTTGCGCTGTCCGGCAAGCCGTCCACGCCCGGCGGCGCGACCGAGCTTGCCGCGCTTCTGGGCAGAGAGGAGTCCGTCGCCCGCGTCCGCAGGGGCATCGAGCTTCTCAGCCGGTAAAACAACAATCGCATGGCCATTGCGGCCAT
Organism: uncultured Oscillospiraceae bacterium; assembly: GCA_934661735.1. GTDB lineage: Bacteria > Bacillota > Clostridia > Oscillospirales > Oscillospiraceae > CAG-170. Next base: position 20,533 of record CAKUJN010000022.1, on the reverse strand, counting down.
GCGATTATTTTATGCGGTTCAGCCGTTTTCGGCGTCCTCGGCAGGCGGTTCATAGTTCGGGTCGTAATTGACGATGATGCCAAGCTCCTGCATCTCCGGAATCTTCTCCGTATCGACCGGATTGTCCCACACGTCCACCTGAATCAGACACCAGTTGTCCTTCAGACAGTAGACGTCCTTTACCTTGTTGTAGTCCACGCGCACATAGTTCAGTGCCGTCAGCCCCGCAAGGCCGGACACATCCTCAATCTGGTTGTAGTTCGCGCTGAACTGAACCAGCTTTGAGGTTTCCGCGTCAAATACCGGAACGGCCGTAATCTGATTGTTGTTCGCCTTGAAGCTGGTCAGCTCCGGCAGCTCCGGCAGAATGGAAATATCGCTGATCTGATTCGAGCTGACGTCCAGCACGCGCAGCGCCGTGCAGCCGGCCAGCGGCGAGATATCCTCAATCTCATTGTTCGCCGCGTACAGCTCTTCCAGCGCGGCGCTGCCCTCCAGCGGAGAGAGCTTCGACACACTGCAGCTTTCAATCGAAAGGATTTTCAGTTCCGGACAGCTGCTGAGATATGTGATTGTGGAGATCGGGTTGTTGGCCAGATACAGCTCCTGAAGCTTTGTCATTGCCGACAGCGCCGTCAGATCGGACACGGTGTTGTTGGAGATGTCCAGATATTCCAGCTTTGTCAGCCCGACAAACGCATTGACAGAGTCAATCGCGCACTCGCTCAGATCCAGACTGCGCAGATCGGGCAGCGTGCCGATCAGCTCCAGCGTCGAGACCGAAAGCGTACAGCCCGACAGATTCAGCGTCTGTAACGTCGTCAGCGTGCCGATGGGCGAGGGGTCCATCGCGCCGAGATCGTGAATCGTCAGCGAAAGCAGGCCGCTGAACAGCCGCAGATCGTCCAGCGACGCCGTTCCCTCCGGAAGCTCCAGCTCCTGAATCTCCCAGAGCTCATCCGACATCAGCTCGTCGGACGCGCCCTTGCCCAGAAGCTCACGTACATAAAGATCGATTGCCGCGTCGGAGATCGTCACCGGCTCGACGACGTTGCCTACGGTGTAGCCGCCGTACACCACGTCGCTGACCAGACCGTTCTGATCCACGGCAATGGCCGTCACGGTCGACTCGCCGCCGCCCAGAATGACAGGCTGCTCATACAGATCCGTCTGAAGCGACGGGAATTCGCCGTTGGTCGTCAGATACACCGCGCCGCCGTTGGATTTCGCGGACACCTCGATATAGTCGTTGTAATAGCCGCTTTCCGGATAGATCTCCGGCGCTGCGGGACGCAGGCGGGCGATTTCGCTGCGGACGCTGTCAATGGTGATGCGGCCCAGCATGTTCGCCGCGTCCAGGAGCTTGTCCTGCGCCAGATACATCCGCGAGAGCTCGCAGTACAGCTCCACCGAGTCCGGCATGGCCGTGATGGCGCTGACCAGCGTGTACTCCGCCTTGGTATAGTTGCCGCTGGCGGCATACGCCTCGGCGAGCCACCGCGGGATGCGGTCGTCGTCGGGACGGAACTTCGCCGCCGCCTGATACAGCGCGGTCGAACGGTTATACCGCTGCGCGGCGTCGAAGCGGTCAGCCCAGTAGATCAGAATGTCGGCTGTGACGTCGCGGCGGTAAATCAGAAAGAACCAGCACGCCGTGATCAGAAGCGCGAGAATCAGCACCAGCGGGATTATTATTTTTAATGTATGCTTCATGGAAACGCACCCATCCGATTCAGAAAATATGGCTACATTATACGTTTTCCGGCGAGTTATGTCAAGCTGTCAAAGCCATGCGCCGCCGTGCAGGCGGCGGTTAAGGAAAAATTAAGATTTTTCCGGCTTGACAATTCACAGACATGTCACTAAGATTAATCACAATCGTTGCATAACGTTTTTCGTGAGAGAGAGGAGCATGCAGTATGGAGGAAAGAAAGCTGTACAAAATCAATCAGGGAAAAATCATCGACGGCGTCTGCGGCGGTATCGCCGAATACTTCGGCGTGGATGCGACAATCGTGCGCGTCGCATGGATTGTGCTGGCGCTTGCCGCGGGGAGCGGCGTGCTGGCCTATGTGCTTGCGGCGCTGATCATGCCGCGCAAGCCGGAGCTGACGGTATGACGGAGCGCGGAAAAATTCTGACGGCCGCCAATGCCTGCACGGCGCTGCGCATACCGGCAAGCGTCGCGCTGATTTTTCTGCGGCCCATGTCGGCGGCGTTTTATGTTCTGTACACGCTGTGCGGCGTGACGGATGTGCTCGACGGCTGGCTTGCGCGCCGCACCGGCACAGCCTGCGCCTTCGGCGCGAAGCTGGACACGGCGGCGGACCTGCTGTTCTACAGCGTGATGATGCTCCGTCTCCTGCCGGAGATGATTGCGCTGCTGCCCGTCTGGATCTGGTATCTCGTGGCGTTTGCGGTCGTGCTGCGGCTGGCGGGCTACGCGGTCGTCGCCCTCCGGTTTCACTGCTTTGCCGCGGCCCACACGTGGGGCAGCAAGCTCTGCGGCGGGACGATTTTTCTGATTCCGTATCTGCTGCGCACGCCGGCAGGGACGGTCTACTGCGTGTCCACCGCCGTTGTCGCGGTGCTCTCCGCGGCTGAGACGCTTGCGCTGCATGTGCTGTCAACCGAGAGCCGGACGGATGTCCGCGGCCTGTGGCAGCTTGCCGCGGCGCGTGAGCGCCCGTCCGAGGAATAGGGAGTGCAATTTTCATGCCAAAGGACATTCAGCTTGCATACCGCGAACAGGGGAGCGGCTTTCCGCTGATTCTGCTGCACGGCAACGGGGAAAGCGGCGCGTATTTTCACCACCAGCTGGACTATTTCGCCCCGTACTATCGCGTTATCGCGGTGGATACGCGCGGCCACGGCGCGTCGCCGCGCGGGAGCGCGCCGTTCACGCTCCGCCAGTTTGCCGACGACCTGCACGATTTCTTTCTGGAGCAGGGCATCTCTCAGGCGCATGTGCTCGGCTTTTCCGACGGCGGGAACATCGCGCTGTATTTTGCGTCTAAGTATCCGAACGCGGTAAAGTCGCTGATTCTGAACGGCGCCAATCTCAATCCCTCCGGCGTCCGCCGGAGCGTGCAGCTGCCGGTCGAGCTTGGATACCGCTTCGCGTCGTGCTTCGCGGCGAGAAGCGAACGGGCAGCCCGAAACGCGGAGCTTCTGGGCCTCATGGTTCATGAGCCGGACCTGCGTCCGCAGCAGCTGTCCCGCCTGACCATGCCGGCGCTGGTCATTGCCGGAACGCGTGACATGATCCGCCGGAGCCACACCGAGCAGATCGCGCGCAGTCTGACCCGTGCGCAGCTGGTTCTGATCGACGGCGACCATTTTATCGCGGAAAAACGGCCGGAGGCATTCAACCGCGCCGTATTTTACTTCCTGCGCGAGCAGGAGATATAAACAGTTTGATATGGGGCGCGCCGAAGCGGCGCGCGAAAGGAAAGAGGAGAATTTATGCTGAACATCCGTCGCCTGACAAAAACCTACGGAGAAAAGAAGGCCGTGGACGATCTGAGCCTGCACATCGCGGCGGGCGAAATCTACGGCTTCATCGGCCACAACGGTGCGGGCAAGACCACAACGCTCAAATCCGTCGCCGGCATCCTGCAATTTGACTCCGGCGAGATCACCATCGGCGGCGTGTCCGTCAAGGCCGACCCGCTGGCCTGCAAGAGACAGATTGCCTACATACCGGACAATCCCGACCTGTACGAATTCATGACCGGCGTGCAGTATCTCAACTTCATCGCGGACATCTTCGGCGTCGGAAAGAGCGAGCGCGCCGAGCGCATCGAAAAATACGCCGGCCTGTTCGAACTGACCGGTGATCTGGCCCAGCCCGTCGCATCGTATTCGCATGGCATGAAGCAGAAGCTTGCAATCATTTCCGCATGGCTGCACAGCCCGAAGCTCATCATTATGGACGAGCCGTTCGTTGGCCTTGACCCGAAGGCGTCGCACCTGCTCAAGGGCATGATGCGCGAGGTCTGCGATCAGGGCGGCGCAATCTTCTTCTCCACGCATGTTCTGGAGGTTGCCGAAAAGCTCTGCGACAAGGTCGCCATCATCAAGGGCGGCCGCCTCGTCCGCTCCGGCACCATGGACGAGGTCCGCGGCGACGACTCTCTGGAAGAGGTATTCCTTGAGCTGGAGGGAGAAGCATGCTGAAAACGCTCCTGAAAAAGCAGATGATGGAGATCTTCCGCAGCTATTTCTACGATGCAAAGAAGAACAGAAAGCGCTCAAAGCTCTCCACCGCGCTTTATATCGTATTGTACGTTCTGATCATGGCCGGACTGCTCGGCGGCATTTTCACCTACCTTGCCTTCTCGATCTGCGGCCCGTTCACCGCCGTCGGAATGGACTGGATGTATTTCGCGCTGTTCGCGCTGCTTTCGGTTTTCCTCGGCGCATTCGGCAGCGTGTTCAACACCTATTCCCAGCTGTACCTGGCAAAGGACAACGACCTGCTGCTTTCTCTGCCGGTTCCGGTGCCTACCGTCATTGCCTCGCGCCTGCTGGGCGTGTACCTGATGGGCCTGATGTACTCCGCCGTCGTGATTGTTCCGGCCGTGATCGTCTACTGGATTGCAGGAAAGCTGACGCTGGCGTCCGTTGCCGGCGGCCTGCTGCTGACGGCGCTCATTTCGGTGGTTGTGCTGATTCTCTCCTGCGTTCTCGGCTGGGTCGTGGCAAAAATCAGCCTGAAGCTGAAAAATAAGAGCTTTATCACGGTCCTGGCCTCTCTCGTATTCCTGGGCGCGTATTATTTCTTCTATTTCAAGGCACAGACCGTCATTCAGGATCTGATTCTGCATGTGGCGGAATACGGCGAGCGTCTGGAGCACGCGCGTGCTCTGTACATCCTCGGTCAGGCCGGCGCAGGCGACTGGGCCGCAATGGGCATCCTGACGCTTGTCGTCGCGGCGGCCGGCGTACTGACGTGGCGGCTGCTTTCCGGCAGCTTCCTGAAAATCGCCACGGCCTCCGCCTCCGGCGCAAAGGCACAATACAGCCGGAAGGCTGTGCGTGTGCGCACGCCGGATGCGGCTCTGCTGGGCAGGGAGCTTCGCCGCTTTACCGCCAGCCCCAACTACATGCTCAACTGCGGCCTCGGCATTCTGTTCCTGCTTGCGGGCGGTATCGCGCTGCTCATCAAGGGCGGCGCGCTGATGCAGACGCTGCTTGCCGTGTTCAGCGATGACACCGGCACAATTTCCGTTCTGCTTGCTGCGGCTGTTTGCATGATTACGTCCATGAACGACATGGCGACGCCGTCCGTTTCGCTCGAGGGCAAAAGCCTCTGGCTTATTCAATCGCTTCCGGTCGAGCCGTGGCGCGCGCTCCGCGCCAAGCTGCGCATGCAGCTGCTGCTCAGCGGCATCCCGACGCTTTTCTGCGCCGTATGCGCCGCGGCGGTCTGTGCGCAGAACGCAGCGCAGGGCGTGCTTCTGCTCGCGGTCAGCGCGCTGTACGCACTGTTCTCCGCGCTGCTTGGCCTGACGCTCGGTGTCAAAATGCCGAATCTGACATGGACCAGCGAGATTGCGCCCATCAAGCAGAGCGGCAGCGTCATGATCGCCCTCTTCGGCGGCTGGGCCTATGCGCTCGCGCTCGGCGGCCTGTACCTTCTGTTTGCGGCCCGCGTCATGAGCGCCGAGCTCTACCTGCTCATTTTCGCCGCCGTCACGGCGGCGGCCTCCGCGCTGCTCTACAGCTGGCTGAAAACCTGCGGCGCCAGAATCTTCGCCGCACTGTAATTACAACACACAACAGAACAAAGCAGGGTGCACGGCATTTGCCGCGCACCCTGCTTTATAATGCCGCTGAAAAGGGGAGTACCAACGGCCACTCGTCGAAATTGTTCAGGAAGCAGTCCGCCAGTTTCAAAATCTCCGCCTTTTGAAATGCTGAGGCCGGATCGGCGACCGCACAGACGGAAAAACCTGCGCGCTTTGCCGCGAGGATGCTGTGCAGCGCATCCTCAAAAACCCAGACCTCCGACGGTTCCGCACCGCATTGTGCAGCGGTGTGGAGAAAAAGTGCCGGATCACTTTTCGGCCGCCCATCCACATCCTCACAGGTTTGGACCGCGCGGAGATAGCGCGCCGCGCCGGTAATCTCCATCGCGCGGTCACTGAACGCATGCGCGGTGGCAGTGCATACGGCCAGCTGAACGCCATGCTCGAAAAGCCGCCGCATCAGCGGCAGCACGCCGGCCTTCAGCTGCGCCTGCTCGTGATAATACCGGCGGATGTGCGCGGCAATGATTTCATAGACCTCGGCCTCACTCTGCACCGGCTGATAGCGCCGCTTGAAATACGCAGCCATTTCGCGCACGCCAAGCGGGAATACGTCCGTCTGAACGTCCGGCTCCGGTACACGGTCCAGATCCTTGAGCACCAGATACGGAATTGCATCCCACATGGCGCTGGAATCCAGAATTGTGCCGTCCATATCGAACAGCACGGCCTTTGGCAGTTGATGATTGTATTGTTTCATAATCTGTCAATATCGTGCGGATGCCGGCTTCCCGTTATGTAAGGGCGGGAAGCCGGCAAATATGATTCGGAAAACTATGGCGCTGCTGCTTACTTGAACAGGCCGATGCCTGCGACCACGCCGACCAGAACCGCAATCGGAGCGGTTACGAATCTGGAGAACAGCATCGCGGGCGTCGCGACTCTGGCGGTGTCGGGATCCGCCTCACCGAGAGAGGCCGCGACCGGAACGAAGTCGCACGCGTCAACAACGCTGATTGCGAACAGTGCCGGAAGCGCCAGAGAGACGGGAACGTTGCCGTTGGCGATCAGCGTGCCGATGAGAGTGCCGAGGATCGACTGCACCGCGGCGCCTGGAGCCAGCAGCGGAGAGAGCACGGGAATCGCGATGATCAGCGCGAAGATGATCAGACCGCCGATGCTGCCTGTGAAGATGGACAGGCCGTTTGCGACCCATGCGCCGAAGCCGGTGGAGGTCAGCAGGCCGCCCATGAACGACAGGAAGATGAGGAACGGCAGAATGTTTGTGATGGTCATGTTGACCGACTGCTTCGCGCCGGCAAAGAACGCGTTGACGATGCCGCCGATGAAGCGGCCGACCTTCTGGATGACCAGCGTCATGCCGTCTACGAAGCCCTTCGGCTTTTCCGGCTTCGCCTCAGCCTTGGGAGCGTCGGCCTTTTCCTCTGCGGGCGTGACAGCCGCTGCCGCGGCAGCTTCCTTTTCGTCGGCAAGGACGATATCCTTCTCCTTGCTGCCGGAGACGTAAACGTCCTCCTTGCAGTAGTCGGCATAGACGCCGGCGGGGCCTCCGTTGAGAATGTTTACGGTGGGAATTCCCATCTTGGGATACAGGCCGGTACGCAGCGTGCCGCCGCAGTCCACAACCGCGCAGAACACCTCTTCATTCGGAACAGGATTCTTGAAGCCGTCCACGGCAGTGCCGCCGGAAAGCTCCGCGATTTTTGCTGCGAGCGGATGAATGCCGCCGCCGGTGACAGAGATGACCTTGTTGCGCTCTGCGGTAGGGGTGACAATGATAAAGCTGCCCCAGCCGTTTGCGCCTTTGTTAACCTTTACGCTTCTGTATTCAGACATGCTTTTTCCCTCCTTCTCAGCGGTTCACGTCCAGGCCCTCGCGCTTTGCGAGCATGACCCAGAACCATTCGGTGACGTTCGCGCGGATAAAGGCGAGAACCCAGCCGGCGATAAAGAAGCGGATTGCAAGCGGCATGACCGAGTAGCCAAGCGACTCAACGCCGGAAGCAATGCCCCACCAGATGAAGTACTCGGCGGGATTGACATGCGGGAACAGGCTGAGCATCGGGCCGTTGGTCGTTGCGCAGACATCAATGAAGCTGGCGCGCTGACGCTGCGGCAGGAATTTGCCCGCGCTGTAGACCATGGGATTGCAGAGGAAGAACCATGTGATAAACGGAAGAATCGTATATGCGAGGATCCGGTTTTTCGCCAGGAATCTCTGAAGCTTTTCAATACGCTCTGCGCCAACCAGATAGCAGATCGTGTTGAATACCATCAGAAGGACCATAACGGACGGGAGAATGCCGGCAATATTGTCGACCAGAGCCTGGCCGCAGGTTGCAAACACACCCGAGAACGCTTCTGCAAAAGCAATCATAAGAATGTTTCCCTCTTTTCTTAATTTTTTCTAGTTTCCTTCGATAAACGCTGAGGTTCAGGCTTCGTCGCGCACAAAGACAACGCTGCTTCCGGCGTGCAGAGCCGGAACAGCACCCTTTCCGACGTGCATGGTTCCTGGCTGTGCCGGAGCCGCCGCACCGTCGAAGCGGACAGTCAGATGTCCAAGCTTTTCAAAGTTTTCAAGCGCGACGTCGCCAATCGCGGTGACCGGAAAGCTTTCGCCGTCCAGAATCAGCCGGTCGCCGACCTGGATTCCATAGCCGCCCTTACCCGGCCGAATCAGGTAGCAGAAATCCGCCAGATAGGGAGGAACGTCCTCCTGAAAGAAAATCAGCATGTTTTCCTCCAGAAAATCGGCAGCGTTTGCACCGATTTTCACAATACCGGCTTCCAGAATTTGCTTCGCCATAGTTTTCCCCTTTCCGTGGAACAGATTTTACGGATTACAGACGCTTGTCACATTCGAAGAACAGCTCTTCAAAGATATCCAGAACGTGATCAAGCTCCTCATAGGAAATGATTGCCGGCGGCTTGATTTTGACGACGTTTCCAAGTCCTGCGTATTTGCTGCCGCCGATGAGCAGGCCGCGCTTCATTGCCTCGCTGACCATGAAGCTCTCGGCCTCACAGTTTTTCTCCTTCGTCTCCTTGTCCTTGACCAGTTCAATGCCGATCATCAGACCTGGGCCGCGGATATCGCCGATAACCTTATACTTGTCCTTGATTGCCATCAGACGCTTCGTGACGTATTCGCCCTTCTCGCGGAATTGATCACAGATATGCTCCTCCTCCATTACATCCAGCGTTGCAAGCGACGCAGCCATGGAGATGGGGAAGTGCGCGAACGTAAAGCTCTGATCGCCGGGTGCCAGCGGCTCCAGATCGTCGCGTGCAAGGAATCCGGCAATGGGATAGCCGCCGCCGAGCGCCTTGCCAAAGACAATGATGTCTGGAACAACGCCATAGCGCTCAGACGAGAAATACGTTCCGCAGCGTCCGAAGCCTGTCTGGATTTCGTCCCAGATGAGAATCAGTCCGTTGCGGTCGCAGATTTCACGAACAGCCTTGTAAAATTCCTTCGGATACTCGATCATGCCGCCGTTGCCCTCAATCGGCTCCATAATCAGCGCCGCCGCGCCGCCGTCCACAGCGTTTTTGACAGCTGTTTCAAGGAAATTTGCGCATTGCAGTCCGCACTGCGGATACTTGCAGCCGAACGGGCAGCGATAGCAGTATGCCTGCGGCACGCGGACCGCACCGGTCATATAGCCGAGGAACGCGTTATTCGGATGCGGCCAGCATGCGTTCATTGTGGTGAACGTGCGGCCGTGATAGGCGTCGTAGAACGACATGAAGCGGTTTTTGCCAAGACGGTTGCGGAATGCAAGCTTCAGTGCGCCCTCATTGGCGTTTGCGCCGTGCAGGCAGTAGACAACCTTGTTCAGATTGCCAGGTGAAAGCTCGGTCAGGCGCTTGCTCAGCAGCAGCTTCGGAACCGTGTCAAAGGAGGTCCGGATGTGCGAATACAGCTCAGCCTGCTCCTGAACGGCCTTGATCACCTTCGGGTGACTGAAGCCGATGCCGCAGCTCCATGCCTGCGAGGTGCAGTCAAGGTATTTCTTCCCGTCCATTGCCTCAATCGTGCAGCCGTAGGCCTTCTTAACCAGAAGATCAAACTTGCCGCCGACATTGCCGCCCATCAGGGCGTCGCGGCCGGCCTGAAGCTCTTCCGGTGTTGCGGTCTGATACATAAGAAAAGACTCCTCTCTTGTAAATGATTCCGAGTGATCCGGCAGCTCGGTGTTTACAGCTTCATTGTAAATGCTTGATATTTGAATGTAAACAGTCATATTCGCACAAAATTTACTGCCTCAAATCGTATAATCCTACAAAAAGAACGAATATAAGCATAAAAGTATTGAATTTTTGAAAAAGCAAGCTATAGTGTAAATAAAAAATGATTGCAAACGGTCAAATATCAGTCAGGTATGAAAGGAGAAAACGGGAATGCTGGATAAACAGGAGGTCCTGGCCTATATCCGACAGAATGAGTTCGCAAACACCAGACAGCTCTGTGAGCATTTTCAGGTAAGCGAGAGTACGGTCCGCAGACTGCTGGACAAGCTGGACGCAGCTGGTCTTGTCACAAGAATTCACGGCGGTGCAATGCCGGTGTCCGACCCGAACAAGATGACCGAGTTCCAGCTCCGCAACCGCCAGAACAAGGCGCAGAAAATTGCCATTGCGCGCGAGGCGGCAAAGCTCATCAACGAGCACGACACCGTAATTCTGATGGGCGGCACAACGGTCTGCGAAATGTGCCCGTTTATCGAGCACCGCCGGATTACTGTCATCACAAACTCCATTCTGGTGCTCAACGGCCTGCGTTATTCGCAGAATGTGCGGCTTGTCATGCTGGGCGGTCTTTATAATTATCAGGAGGAGGAAATCGGCGGCTTGATGCGAAATCAGGAGCTTGGCCATATGCGTGCAAACCGCATGTTTATGGGCTCTTCCGGCTTTGATGAGCATTTCGGCTTCGCCATCACAAACGCCTCCGTCGACATGTACACCAGCTGCATTGAAAGCAGTCTCAGCGTCTGCGTGCTGGCTGACAGCAGCAAGTATATGAGCGGCGGCGCCGTGATCAGCGCGCGGCCGGATCAGGTCGAATACCTGATTACAGACAACGGGCTGGATACACGCACCCGCGGCGCCATGGAGGAAAACGGCGTCAAGGTGATTGCCGTGGCACCGGACGCCGTTTAAGGCGCAATGCTTCAAGGAACGGAGGAATCTTCCATGCAAAGCGAAGCGAAGGCTGTAATGCCTGAAGAGCTGCCCCAGGCTGCTGACGGCCCGATTGTATACCGCCCCGCCGAAAGCCGCCCGCCGGTCTGGTATGACTACGCGCCCGCGTTTGGCGTTATGCTGGCCTGTGCGGCCGTGATTGTGCTCTGTGTAATCATGCTGCGCGAGAAAACGCTGCCGCCGAAAATCTTTGCCGGAATTTTCGGCTGCGCATATCTGCTGTATATGGCGCGCTATCTGTATCACTTCTTTTCCGGACGGAGGCTTGTCACAACCTGCGCCGTGCTGACGGACAGCGCCCTGACCGTCACATGCCCGAAATGGGAAAAGTCGTTTCCGCTGGACGCGCTCGTGTTCACAATGAGCTATTCCTGTGCGGCGAGCCTGACGGTCATTGCGGCGACGGAAACGGATTATCTGACAATGACGTGCAGCTGCGGCTATCTGCTGAATAAAAGCGGAAAATACGTTCTGCGGCCGTTTTACGCCATCAACAAGCGTCTGATGGACCTGAACCCGAACCATATCAACTATGTCCGCAACAAGCGCTACCGCAAAAAGAATCCGTTTACCGTACCGACCAATGTATTTGAGGCGGAATTTGACACCCCGCGCGTGACAAAGCTGATTGACCGTCTGCGTGGGCAGTATCGTTTCCGGTAGGGAGGAGCAAACATGCAATTGCACGGAGTTGCCGCGTCCGATGGAATCGCGGTTGGAAAAATCTATTGCTATCGTCCGTTCGCGGCGGAAATCACAGATGATATTCTGCCGGCGGAGGAGCGTCCGGCGGCAGCAGAGCGGCTGGAGCAGGCAAAGGCCGCAGCTGTACAGGAACTGGAACGCATTGCCGAAAAGATGGAGGCGGACGGAGACGACAAATCCGCCATTTTCCGCGCCCATCTTGAGCTTCTGGAGGATGAGGATATCTGGGAGGAAATCATGGAGCAGCTGGACGAAGGCTCCAATCCGCTCAGAGCCGTCGACAATGTCTTTGCACAGTATATTGCCATCATGGCGTCAAACCCGGATGCGATGATGCAGGAGCGTGCGGCGGATCTCAGAGATGTCTGCACCCGCCTGCTGCGCTGCGCCTGCGGCGTGCCGGAAAAGAATCTGAGCAGTCTGCCGGAGCCGGTTATCATTGCTGCACATGATCTGCTCCCTGCGGATACCGCCACCATTGACCGGAAAAATGTGCTTGGTATCCTGACGGAAATCGGCGGCCTGACCTCGCACTCGGCAATACTGGCCAGAAGCTATGAACTTCCGGCCGTGCTTGGTGTCGGCGGTGTACTGGATATGGTGTGTGACGGTATGACCGCCGCGATAGACGGCAGCGCCGGCACGGTTGAGCTGAATCCGGATGAGGGCACGCTTGAAGCCTGTTCCGCCCGCTGCTCCGCATATCTGGAGCAGAAGCAGGTCACCGCACGCTATCTGCATGAAACATGCTGCACGGCGGACGGTGTCCGTGTTGAAATCGGCGCGAATATCGGCGGTGCGTCTCCCGAGCTTTCCCAGTTGGCCGGATGCGTCGACCTGATCGGCCTGTTCCGCACGGAATTTCTGTATATGCAGCGCGAAAAGCTCCCGACGGAAGATGAGCAGTACGCGGCCTACAGCGCGGTTCTGCGCGCGTGCGGCGACAAGCCGGTTGTACTGCGCACGCTGGATATCGGCGGTGACAAGCCGCTGGCGTGTCTGCCGCTGCCAAAGGAGGACAATCCGTTTCTCGGTAAGCGTGCGCTCAGACTCTGCGCTGACCGTCCGGAGCTGCTGCGCTGTCAGCTGCGCGCTGCCTACCGTGCATCCGTAAACGGCACGCTGTGGATCATGTTTCCCATGGTCGGGAGTATGGACGACTGGAAGTGGGCGCGCTCACTTGCGCGCGACGTCCGCGATGAGCTGGAACGCGAGGGCGTGCCGGCGGCCGGCGACGTCCGGCTCGGCGTCATGATTGAAATCCCGTCGATCGCACTGATGGCCGACCAGATTGCGCAGGAGGCGGACTTTGCCAGTATCGGCACAAACGATCTGTGCCAGTATACGCTCGCCGTGGACCGTGGAAATCCGGAGGTTGCGGACTACTACCAGATGTATTCGCCCGCCGTGTTCCGCCTGATCCAGCATGTCAGCGCAATTTTCCGCTCCGCTGGAAAACCGCTCTGCGTCTGCGGCGAGATGGGCGGCGACCGCGCCGCGATTCCGGCGCTGGTCGGCATGGGCCTTCGCAAGCTCAGCATGAGCGGCAGCGCCGTTGCGCAGGCCAAGCGTGTGATCTGCACGCATACGCTCGCGCAGATGGAAAAAATCGCCGCCGACGTGCTGTGCATGTCAACGGCAAAAGAAATTGAAGCATATCTGAAATCACAGCTGTAACTGGAAGGGGAAGTGGAAGAACATGTATCAGAAAACGGTAACCGTCAGAAATGCCACGGGTCTGCACGCCAGACCCGCCTCCATGTTCATTGCGGAGGCGAAAAAGTTTGAAAGCAAAATCACGCTCACGAGAGACAGCGACAGCATCAATGCAAAATCGATGGTAAAGCTCCTGACGCTCGGCGTCTGTCAGGGCCAGAGCGTCACGCTCAGCGCCGATGGCTCCGATGAGCAGGCTGCGGTAGAGGCGCTGGCAGCGCTGATCGAAAGCGGCTTTGGAGAATGAGGCGATGAAGCATGAGGCGCTGGCCGCGGCACTGGCGGCATATGACATTGAAGCGCAGTGCATTCTGGAGCTGAAGGAATGCTTTGATCCGGAGTCGTTTTCACGCGCTGTCGAGCTTCTCGCAGATGCGCCGAGGATTGGTACCTCCGGCTGCGGCCACTCCGGAATCATCTGCCGGCATTTTGCGCATCTTCTGTGCTGCATTGAGCGTCCGGCCAGATTTATTTCACCGGCGGAGGCCGTTCACGGCGCGACGGGCTTTTTACAGTCCGGCGATGTGATGGTGTTTGCCTCGCGCGGCGGGAAAACAGCGGAACTGCTGCCGATTCTGGAAATCTGCCGCCGGAAGGGCGTGCACGTCATCACCGTGACGGAAAATCTGGAATCGCCGCTTGCGCAGGGAGCCGATGTGGTTCTCAAACAGCATGTCAATCGCGAGACAGACAAATATAACTGTCAGGGCACAACCAGCACGACGGCACTCTGTATGATTTTCCACGCACTGCAAACCGCCCTGATCGAACAGACAGACTACCGTGTGGAACAGTTTGCACTGATTCACCCCGGCGGCGCGGTTGGCGAGCGCCTGAACGCACCGGAGGAAAAATGATGTGCTGATTGCAGGCAATGCCGGCAAATGTGTTTTTCCTGTTGCATTGTGTCGCGTCATTGGGTATAATACACCTATATTACAGACAGGAGGCCAAAATCATGGCTGTTAAAATTGAAAAATCCACCATCATCGGCGACGTTCTGGACATCGCGCCGCAGACCGCCCCGCTGTTCATGGCAATCGGCATGCACTGCCTGGGCTGCCCGTCCTCCCGCGGCGAGACCGTCGAGGAGGCCTGCATGGTTCACGGCGTCGACGCCGACGCGTTCCTTGCACAGGTCAACCGCTTCATCGAAGCCAGCGAGGAAGCCGAAAAGTAAGCATTACAGACCGGAAAGGGAGGCTTTTGCCTCCCTTTTTTGGGTGGAGGATTTATGAAGCTGCCGATTTCCAAACGTCTTTTGTGCTGTGCCGGTCTGGTCCCGCAGGGCTGCCGCCTTGCGGATATCGGCACGGACCACGGCTATCTTGGCATCCATCTGCTGCGCGAGGGCGTCGTGCGGCACGTCACCGCGTCCGACCTGCGGCCGCAGCCGCTGGCGCGCGCGCGGGAAAACGCGCGGCAGTACGGCGTGGATGACCGGATGGATTTTCTGCTTTCCGACGGACTGTGCGGCCTTGATCCATCGCAGATCGATACCATTGTCTGCGCCGGAATGGGCGGGGATCTCATCATCCGGATGCTTCAGCCGTGCGCATGGCTCTGCGACGCGCGCTATACGCTGATTTTACAGCCGCAGTCCGCCGGTCAGGCGCTCCGGCGCTATCTGGCTGAGGAGGGCTTCGCCGTGGATACCGAAACGCTCGTACAGGACGCTGGCTTTCTGTATACCGTCCTGCGCGCGCGCTATGACGGCGTTCCGCGCCGGCTCACCCCTGGCGAGCAGTATGTATCGCCGCAGCTGCTGAAAAGCGGCAGCGGCCTGCTTCCGGCCTATCTGCGCCGCGTTTCCGGCGCGCTTTCGGTCACGGTGCAGGGACTGAAAAACGCGGACAGGCCGCGTCCCGAGCGGCAGTATTACTATGAACAGGCACTGTGCGAGGTGCTGGAAATGGAGAAACGCTATGCCAACGGTTAACGATATCCGCGCGCTGCTGTTTGACGCCGCGCCGGCGTACATGAAGATGGACTGGGACAACGTGGGTCTGATGTGCGGCCGTCCCGAGCGCGCGGTCACGCGCGTGCTCGTATCGCTCGACGCGTCGATGGACACGCTGGCCGAGGCCGCGCGCCTTGGCTGTGAGCTGGTGGTCAGCCACCACCCGATGATCTTCGGCGGCACGAAGGCCGTCACCTCCGAGACGGTCACGGGCCGGAATCTGCTGTTCGCAATTGAAAACCATATCGCGGTCATCAGCATGCACACCAATCTGGACTGCGCGCCAGACGGCGTCAACGATGTGCTCGCCGAAACGCTCGGCCTCTCCGGCGTGCACGTGCTGGAGCCCGCCGGAACCGACGCGCAGGGCAGGGAATACGGCCTTATCCGCGCGGGGACCGTGCCGCTTGCCACGCTTCCGGATTTTGCCGCGCAGGTGAAGGCGGCGCTCGGCTGCGAGGGCCTTCGCTATGCCGACGGCGGCCGTCCGGTGCGCAGGGTCGCCGTGGGCGGCGGCGCGTGCGGCGGCGCCATCGACGCGGTGCTGGCGCACGGCTGCGATACGCTGGTCACGGCGGACCTCAAATACCACGAGTTTGCCGATGCGCCGTATCTTGGCCTCAACCTCATCGACGCCGGCCATTTTCAGACGGAAAATCCCGTCTGCCGCCGCCTTGCCCGCCTGATTTCCGCGGCGTTTCCGGCGCTTTCGGTCACTCAGTCGGAGGCGCACGGCGATAAAATACATTTTCTGTAATCCTGTCAGGAAACAGTTGATTTTCCATATCGCCATGTGCTAGAATATTTTGAGAAAATTCTACGAAGGGAAGAAAACCACATGTCCGGACATTCCAAGTGGCACAATATTCAGAAAACCAAGGGTGCGCAGGACGCGAAGCGCGCCGCGGCCTTTACCAAGATTTCCAAGGAAATGATCGTCGCGGTCAAAGAGGGCGGCGGCGTCGCCGACCCCGCATATAACTCCCGCCTTGCAACCGTCATTACCAAGGCCAAAGCGGCCAATATGCCCAACGACAACATCAAGCGCGTTCTGGAAAAGGCCGCCTCCGCCGGTCAGGGCGACAGCTATGAATCCATCACCTACGAAGGCCACGGCCCCGCCGGCGTCGCCGTCATCGTCGAAACCATGACCGACAACCGTAACCGCACCGCCGGCAACGTCCGCCATCACTTTGACAAATTCGGTGGAAGCCTCGGCACCAACGGCTGCGTCAGCTGGTCGTTTGACAAAAAGGGCGTCATCGTCATCGACAACGAGGACGAGGAGCTGGATGAGGACACCGTCATGATGGACGCGCTGGACGCGGGCGCCGCCGACTTCCAGCCGGAGGAGGGCTGCTTCACCGTCTACACCGACCCCGCCGACTTCAACGCCGTCGCCAAAGCGCTTGAGGACAAGGGCTACCACTTCGAGTCCGCGCAGATTGAAATGGTCCCCCAGACCTATCAGAAGCTCGAAAAGCCCGAGGATATTGCCAACATGGAAAAAATGCTGGACATCTTCGAGGACGACGACGACGTGCAGAACGTCTGGCACAACTGGGACAACGAGGACTGATATTCTTTCAGCGGAAAATCAGCTGATTTTCCGAAGAAACAGAAAAACTCGGAATATATTTCGAAAAACACATTCCGAGCCGCGACATACATCGCATCTGTTGTGACATACGCCGCTCTTTGCGTTGCGACATACAAAAGGAGAAACGTATGAAAATCAGTATGGCGGCAAAAGAGTACCTGATAGAGATTGAGGTTCGCAGGTTTACCCCGAAAACCATTCGGAGCTACCGGAACAACCTCAATCTCTTTTTGCGCTTCTGCGGTGAAAACGCGGGGATCACAGAAATGGAAGAGCTAACCTTATCGGTTGTGCGGCAGTTTTCGCTTTACATGAGCGGAAAGGGAAGAAAGGGAAGCTACATTATCTGACCGCAGACGGTGATCTGTATCTGGCAAAACTCAAGGACTCACTGATGAGCGACGAGCAGAAGATATCCGGTGATGTGATATATTATCAGCTTTCGGACGACGGCCAGACGATCTATTATTTCAAGAACTATGAGGAAAAGGAGGAAACCGGCTCGCTCTATCGCTTCCGGCAGGAGGACAGTGAGGCGGAGAAAATTTCCTCGAACGCTTTTATCTGGGGCACCTGGGGCATTTATCTCAGCAGCCTTGAGCTTTCCGACGACGGCCTGACGGTCTATTATCTTGAGCAGGTCAGCGAGATTCCCGATACCTATTCCGACAGCGGCAATCTGATGTGTGCGACGGTCGGCAGCGATCCGGTGCGAATTGCCACAGACGTGCTGGTCTACAGCCTGAACAGCGGCCTGCGCAGCGGGAACATCGATCCGAAGAGCTTCCTGCTGGAAAAGCAGATTTCGGTGGACGGAGAGGAGAACATTGCTGTAAACTGGATCTATTTTGACGGCAGTGAGACGCAGACGCTTGCAAAAGAGGTTTACCACACTTATAACGGAAAGACCACGGTCGCCGAGGCTGCCGAGACGGAGTAATCCCGATCAGACAAAACAGCCGCCGGTGCGGGAGATGAAAATTCTCCCGCGCCGGCTTGCACCCCGCACGAAGCTGTGCTATCCTTGTCCCAGAAACGCAGAGAGGGGATTGCCATGTATTGCGACTGTCATATCCATATGGTTCTGGACGGTGAAAACTGGAAAGCGGCCATTGCCCGCCATGCGGACGGCGTGGACCGCGCATGGGTGCGCCAGGTGCTTTCGCGCTATGCCGCCGCGGGCGTCACGTTTCTGCGCGACGGCGGCGACCGCTGGGGCGCCGGACTGTTTGCCTCGGCCGTCGCGGGGGAGTACGGCATCCGCTATCGCACGCCCGCGTTTCCCATCCATAAAAGCGGCCATTACGGCGGCTTTATCGGGCGCAGCTTTGATACGCCCGCGGAATACCGCGCACTTGTGCGCGAGGCAAAGGCGCAGGGCGCGCATTTTATCAAAATCATGATCTCCGGCCTGATGGATTTTGACCATTACGGCGTGCTGACCGATACGCCGCTTACGCCGGACGAAATTGCGTATATGATTTCTGCGGCGCATGACGCCGGCCTTTCCGTCATGGCGCACGCAAACGGCGACGGGACGGTTGCCGCGGCGGCGGCCGCCGGCGTGGATTCCGTTGAGCACGGCGCATACCTGCGCGAGCAGACGCTCCATGTGATGGCCGAGCACGGGACAGTCTGGGTGCCGACGCTGGTCACGATTGCAAACCTGATTGGCTGCGGCCGCTTTCCGGATGATCAGCTCCGTCCGCTTCTGGCGTATCAGATGAAAAACGTCGCGCTGGCCGCGCGGCTTGGCGTAAGCGTCGCGTGCGGGAGCGATGCGGGTGCGTACCGCGTTTATCACGCGCAGGGGGCACTGGATGAGTACGCGCTGCTGAAAAAAGCGCTCGGCGATGGCGCCGAAGCGGTCATTTTACGCGGAAATCGCGAAATTGAGCAAAAATTTTGAGGAAAATTTCATGAAAATCAGCGAAAAAACCGCCATAACGGCGGTTTTTTCGCGCTTTTTTCACGTTTTTTTGAGGCGTATTTCCGGCCATGGACGAAAAAAAGACAAGCCGAAAGGCTTGTCTTTTTGCTTGCCGGTTATCAGATTGCGCGCTCAACCTTGTTCGAACGCAGGCATCTTGTACAGACGTATACATGGCGCGGAGTACCGTCAACGATCGCTTTCACGCGTTTGACGTTGGGCTTCCATGCTCGGTTGGATCTTCTGTGAGAATGGGAAACCTTGATACCGAAAGTCACGCCCTTGCCGCAGACATCGCATTTTGCCATCAGCTGCACCTCCTTGCCATAGGAAAATCAAAAACATTGCGTCCGACGGACGCCGACTAGTATAATAACAGATGTTTCCACAAAAAGCAAGCACAATTTCTGGTATCTTTCAAAAAATTTTTCCCGCATCGACCACAATATCTCAAATCGCGGTTGCCAAAAGCGGCTGTGCAGGTTATAATCAGAAAAGTTCATTGCGAGGTGTACAAAAATGGTAAGCACATATTCCGTTTTACTCTCCGAGCTGGTGCAGGAATTCAATCTGGAATTTTTCTATCAATCCACCGATTATGAGAAAATCCGCGTCACAGTCGACGATATCTCCCGTCCAGGCCTTCAGCTGGCGGGCTTCTTTGACCACTTTGAGCCGATGCGCGTCTATGTCTGCGGCACGGTCGAGTGCGCATATCTGGAAAAGCTGTCCAGTGAGGACCGGCTGATTATTTTTGACCACTTCCTGTCGTATAAAATTCCGGCGCTGATCATCGCGCGCGGCATGGAGGTCCTGCCCGAGTGTCTGGTCATGGCAAAAAAGCACGACGTCACTGTCCTGAGCAGCAAGGACACCACGTCCTATCTGATGTCCAGTCTGATTACCTATCTGTCCCGCGCGCTTGCGCCGCGCATCACGCGTCACGGCGTGCTGGTTGAGATTTACGGCGAGGGCATTCTTATCTGCGGTGACAGCGGCATCGGCAAAAGCGAAACGGCCATTGAGCTGGTCAAGCGCGGACACCGCCTGATTGCGGACGACGCGGTGGAAATCAAACGTGTTTCCAACCGCGAGCTGATTGCCTCCGCACCCGAGATTCTGCGGCACTATATTGAGCTGCGCGGCATCGGCATTATCAATGTGGCGAAGCTGTTCGGCATGGGCGCGGTCAAGGACAGCACCAGCATCGACCTGATTATCAACATGGTCCCGTGGCGGGACGGCGAGGCATATGACCGTCTTGGTATGGAGACACAGTATACGGATATCCTGGACGTCAAGGTGCCGTCGATCACGGTGCCGATCACGCCTGGCCGGAACCTTGCGGTTATCTTTGAGGTCGCGGCCATGAACAACCGTCAGAAGCGGATGGGCTATAACGCGGCGGTGGAGTTTACCGAGCAGATGAACCGCTTCTTTGCCAATCAGAATGAGTGATTTCCGGCCGGTGCGGCTTTGCCACACCGGCCGCTTTGCACGTTTGCCGCCCGCCGGACGGGCGATTACGGCATACCTGCATTTTGACGGTTTGCGTTTTCGCAGCCGTCCAGACGGCTGCGGGAGCGCAAAGACAAGCAAAACGGCCCTGTCGGCGTACACGGGGACGGTAAGGGCCG
>CAKUJN010000021.1 GCA_934661735.1 uncultured Oscillospiraceae bacterium | reverse complement strand
AGATTAGACATAAACAAATCCTCCGCATGGTCTAAGCCATACGGAGGATTAACTGTTTTACGGACACCCGTCTATTGTGCCGGAGGCTTTTGCGCTCATTTCTTTTCGCCGATTTCAATGCCGACACCGTTGACCTCCACGCCCTCGTCCGCGCGGATCAGCAGATACGGCACGCCGCCCAGCACGCGCGTCTCCACCAGTTCGCGCCGGTCGGGCGCGACGTGGACAACCACGTCCGGCATTTTGACCTCAAATTTCTTCGGCGCAATCAGATTGCGCGGACTGAGCAGGGTATCCTGCCCGAACTCTTTGTCAAACTGCACGTTGAACGCCGCCAGATGCTGCTCGGACACGCCGCAGTCCTCCAGAACGGCGCGCACGTCGTCGCGGCTGACAATCAGCGCGTCGTCCGAGTGCGTCTCCTTATGTACCTCGATGCGCTGCGCCAGCTCGTCGTGAATGCGCTGCACAACGTTCAGACTGCATTCCTCCTCCAGCGCGCCCGCAAGGACGGACTGGAACGACGCCTTCTGCTCGTCGGCGGGCTTTGGCGCGTCCACACGGAACAGCGCGTCAATCAGCTCCGGATGGTTGTCCGCGGTGCTTTTCGTATAATACAGCACGTCATAGATATTCGTGCGCCGTCCGTCAAACGCGGGGAACAGGAAGCCCAGCTCCGGCATTCCCGCCGCCCAGCCTGCGTCGCGGATGTGGAAATCCTTTTCCTCGGCGCGGTAGCTCAGCTGCGCCTTTGTGGGCTTGACGGGGCAGACGGCGCACAGAACATAGGAATAGACCTCGTTCCCGTCCTCCAGCGCCGCGCCGTCCTTTGCCTTGAACGGCACGTCATAGCGCTCAAACGCCAGAAGAATCAGATAGTTGCCCTCGATGGCAAGCGAGGAAATGACCTTCTGATAGAATGTGTTCAGCGTCTCCTCGTCGCCGAGCTCGCTGTCGCGTAGCGCCATCAGCAGCCGGTGCTCGTCCGAGTCCGCCACCTGCGCGGTGCGGAACGGAATGTCGATCAGATTTTTATCCACCGTGCCGCTGAGCGTCTTTTTCAGCAGCTTGAGATACGTTTCCTTGTCCTCCTCGCCGCACAGGCCCAGCGACTGGCGGAATGTGGTCAGAATTTCACGGCTCTCGCTGACATAGCAGCCGCGCACGGCGGTGATGGCGGTGCGGTCCGGACGGAGTCTGCGGCGAAGCTCGCCGATTTCCTTTTCAGTCATGATACGGTTCCTTTCGTTTGCGTTTTCTGCCAGTCAGTATACCACATTTCCGCCGCGCAGGCCAGAAAAATCACAGTCGCTTTTTTGAAAAAAACCGTATATAATAGACAACACACGGAACCTGACGCGCCGCGCGCCGTCTAAGAGATAAGCGCGCACAAAAAAAGAAAGGATGAAAGCATGGAATACAACAATAACAGCGGCTTCAACGAATACCCGCCGAACGGCGCGTATCCGCCGCCGAAGCCCCCGAGGAAAAAGCCCTCATGGCTGAAAAAGCTTGTCTGGATCATCCCGCTGGCAATTCTGGTGATTGTCGCGGCGTTTGATTCGCACTACACGCTCAAAGAGGACCAGTACGCGGTCATCACTACGTTCGGCAGGCCCGCCACGGTTTCGGCCTCCGGCCTGCAATTCAAAATCCCGTTTGTCCAGCATGTCACCAAGGTCAGCAAGAGCGTCCAGAGCTTCCCGCTCGGCTACCGGACCGACAGCAACGAGTCGGTCGATTCCGAGTCGCTGATGATCACCTATGACTATAACTTTGTCAACGTGGATTTCTATGTCGAGTACCGCGTCACCGATCCGGTGAAGTATCTGTACAACTCGGACAATCCCGTCGGCATTCTGAAAATGCTGTGCCAGAGCTATATCCGCGACACCATCGGCCTGTACGATGTGGACAGCGTGATTACCACCGGCAAGAGTGAAATTCAGGCCGATATCAAGGAGAAGATCGTCGCGCGGCTGGACAAGGAGGACCTCGGCATCCAGCTGACGAACATCACCATTCAGGACGCCGAGCCGCCCACGCTTGAGGTGCAGCAGGCGTTCACCGCCGTGGAAACAGCCAAGCAGGGCGCGGACACGGCAGTCAACAACGCGAAAAAGTACGCAAACGAGGTCACCCCCGCGGCAAGCGCCGACGCCGACGAGATCATCAAGCAGGCCGAGGCATACCGCGAGAGCAAGATCAACGAGGCCACCGGTCAGGCCGCGCGCTTTGAAGAGCTGTTCAACGAGTATCAGAAATATCCCCTCATCACCAAACAGCGGCTGTTCTATGAGGCAATGGAGGAAATTCTGCCGGATATGAAGCTGTATATCGTCGACGAGGCGACCGGCGTGCAGACCTCCATCCCGCTTGAGCCGTATGCGACACTGAACGAAAAGGAGGCGGGCGACAATGAATAAGGCGGTAAAAATCATCATCCCCGTGCTGCTGGTGCTGGCGCTGGTCATCGTGCTGGCGGGCGGAATGGTCGTCACCCAGCCGAATGAATACACCATCGTGCGCCAGTTCGGCGCGGTCGTCCGGATCATCGACCAGCCTGGCCTTTCGATGAAGCTTCCGTTCGTGCAGAGCGTCAGCACGCTCCCGAAAACCGAGATGCTGTACGACCTTGCGGTGAGCGACGTGATTACGTCGGATAAAAAGTCGATGGTCGCCGACAGCTTTGTGCTCTGGCGCATCAGCGACCCGCTGAAGTTCATCCAGACGCTCTCCGGAAGCGTCGCCACGGCCGAATCCCGCCTGGATCAGGCGGTCTACAACAGCCTGAAAACGGTCATCAGCTCCATGAAGCAGGAGGACGTGATCTCCGGCCGCGACGGCGAGCTGACGGCGGCGATTATGGAAAACCTCAGCCGTACCAGCAATTTCGACAGCTTCGGCGTTCAGGTTCTGGCCATCGAGACCAAGCAGATCGACCTGCCGGATGAGAACAAATCCGCGGTCTATGAGCGCATGATCTCCGAGCGCGAGAACATTGCTGCGTCGTATACCGCCGAGGGCGCAGCCCAGGCCAAGGAAATCCGCAACGACGCCGACAAGCAGGTGGATATCACCATTTCCGCGGCGAAGGCGCAGGCCGAAAAGCTGAAGGCCGAGGGCGAGGCCGAGTATATGCGCATCCTCAGCGCGGTCTACGACACGCAGGAGGAGGCGGACTTCTATGAATTCGTCCGTGCGCTGGATATGGCGCGCAGCTCGCTGACAGGCGGGAACAAGACGCTGGTCGTCGGCGCGGATTCGCCGCTTGCGCAGATTTTTGCCGGCGGCTGGCAGAGCGCGGAGTAAACCGGAGTCGAAAGGAAAGGGGCGTGCGCAATGCAGCTTTATATGCGGCAGAAGGTATTTACCATCGGCGACCGCTTCAACGTCTGGGACGAGGCGGGAAATGACCGCTGGTACGTCGAGCAGGAGCTTTTCACATGGGGCAAGACCCTGCGCATCTATGACGCGCAGGAGCGCGAGGCGGCGTGTGTGCGCCGCGAGGTGCTGACGCTGCTGCCCGTGTTCTCCGTCACCGCCGGCGGTCGGGAGATTGCACGGATTGTCCGCCATTTCACGCTGTTCTGTCAGGAGTACGAGGTCAGCGGGCCGGACTGGTACGTCGAGGGCGAGTTTCTCGCGCACGAGTTTACAATCCGTCGCGGCGATGTGCAGGTTGCTGCCGTCCACAAGGAGTGGCTGACGTGGGGCGACTGCTACACGCTGGAAATCGCCGACAGCCGCGACGAGCTTCTGGCGCTGGCAGTGGCGCTTGCCATCGACTGCGCCAACGACAGCCGCGGCCACTATGCCGGTCAATAAGAGCACGCAAAGCGCCGGAGCAGATCATCTGCTCCGGCGCTTTTCCGTGGTTTTCATTTTTCCACATCTGTGATAAGATAGACGCAGAAAGGGGAGAGCGAAATGACGGCAAAGGAAATACTTTCGCAGATGACGCTGAAGGAGAAGCTGCTTTTATGCGAGGGTGGCGACTTCTGGCACACGCGCGCGTTCAGAAAATACGGCCTGCGCGCGGTCATGATGTGCGACGGGCCGCACGGCCTGCGCAAGCAGACGGCGGAGAACGACATGCTGGGCGTCAACGCCTCCGTTCCGGCGACGTGCTTCCCGACGGCTGTCGCCGCGGGGTGCAGCTGGGATGAGGCGCTGCTTGCGCGCATGGGCGAGGCCATCGGCCGCGAGGCGCGCGCAAACGGCGTGTCCATGGTGCTTGGTCCTGGGCTGAATATCCAGCGCGACCCGCTCTGCGGACGGAATTTTGAATATTTTTCCGAGGACCCACTGCTGTCCGGACGGCTGGCGGGCGCGTGGGTGCGCGGCGCGCAGCGCACGGGGACCGGCGCGTGCCTCAAGCATTTCGCCGCAAACTCACAGGAGTACAAGCGCTTTTCCTCCGACAGCGTCATGGATATGCGGACGCTGCGCGAGATCTATCTGACGGGCTTTGAGCTGGCCGTGAAGCAGTCTCGGCCCGCAAGTGTGATGTGCAGCTACAACCGCCTCAACGGCGAGCACGCAAGCGACAGCCGCTTCCTGCTGACCGATATTCTGCGCAGAGAATGGGGCTTTGACGGCTTCGTTGTGACGGACTGGGGCGCGCTGAACGACCGGACCGCCGCCCTGAAGGCGGGCTGCGATCTGAACATGCCTGGCGGCTCACGCTACCAGATCATAAAGGCGATGCGCGATGTGCGCGAGGGACGGCTTTCCGTCTCCGAGGTGGACGCATGTGCGGAACGGATTTTGAATTTTATCCTGCGCGCGCAGGAGACTCTATCCGAGCCGTGCGACATGGCGGCGCATCACGCGCTGGCGCGCGAGGCGGCGGAGCAGAGCGCCGTGCTGCTGAAAAACGACGGTACGCTGCCGGTGCGCGGGACGGCGTGCCTGATCGGATACGCTGCAAAGCACATGCGCTATCAGGGGAGCGGCTCAAGCCATATCCATCCGGCGCATCTGACAAGCCCGTGCGCCTGCCTCGACTGGCCGTGGGCCGAGGGCTGCCTTGCCGACGGCTCGACGACGGACGCGCTGATCGACGAGGCCGTCCGTCTGGCCGCAACGGTCGAAACACCCGTAATTTTCGCGGCCCTGCCGGACAGCTTCGAGTCCGAGGGCTTTGACCGCGAGCATATGCGCATGCCGGACGGCGTTGTACGCCTGATCGAGGCCGTGGCAAAGGCCAACCGGAACACGGCTGTCGTCCTGCTGTGCGGCAGTCCGGTCGAAACGCCGTGGCTGGACGATGTCAATGCACTTTTGTACATGGGCCTCTCCGGCGAGGCGGGCGGCGAGGCCGCTGCCGCGCTTTTGACCGGCGCAGCAAACCCGTGCGGAAGGCTGGCGCAGACGTGGCCTCTGCGCTATGACGACGCTGTAACCAGCGCCTTCTACGGCACGCGCGACGGTCAGTACCGCGAGGGTGTGTTTGTCGGCTACCGCTATTATGAGACGGTGAAAAAGGCCGTCCGCTTTCCGTTCGGCTGCGGCCTGAGCTATACCAGCTTCGCTTATTCCGATTTGACGGCCGACGTGTATCAGGTCAGCGTGACGGTCAGAAACACCGGCACGCGCGCGGGAAGTGAAATTGTTCAGCTTTACATCGCCCCGCCCGCCGGCGGCATTGCGCGTCCCGCGCGCGAGCTTCGCGGCTTTGCAAAGGTGACGCTTGCGCCGGATGAGGAGCAGCGCGTCACGCTTCCGCTGGACGCGCGGAGCTTTGCCGTCTGGGACGGCGGCTGGCGCACGCAGGGCGGCGTATATACCGCCGAGATCGGCGGGCTCCGCGCGCCGGTTGCGGTCGATGGCGAGGCGCTGTGCGCGCCTGCGTGGCAGCACGGCACCTGGTATGAGACGCTCTGCGGCACGCCGGAGCTTGCGGAGTGGGAACGCCTGCTGGGGCGCAAATACTGCCCGTCCGAGCCGGAAAAGGGAAGCTATACCACAGATTCCAGCATCGTCGAGATGATGCAGACCTCACGCCTGATGCGGCTTTTATACCGCGCGGTGTGCGGCTATCTGCGCCGCGGTGCAGGTTCGCATGGCGAGGTGGACGAGGCCACGGTCAGAATGATGCAGATCATGGGGACCGACTGCGCCCTGCGCGGCGCAGTTATCAACGCCGGCCTGCCCGACCGGCTTGCCGAGGGACTTGTGCAGATTGCAAACGGCCATACCGGCCGCGGCCTGCTGACCATGATCTTCGGCGCAAAAAGTCAATAATTCGGGATAGACAAACGCGCGCCGAGCGAGTATGATATGCACTGCGGCAGACGCCCACATCCAATCGCTCGGGAGGAGCAGGCATTTCATGCAGAACAGAGCAAAACCGGCCGCGTCCGGAAAAACCGCGCTTTTCAGATGGAGCACCGACGGCGGCCGCGGCCGCTGCTGCATGCTGATTTCGGTATCGCTGACGCGCATTATCAACGATATCACAACCGGCTCGCTGTACACGGCCTTTCTGACGGCCAACCACTTTTCCATCGTGGACGTCGGCTTTCTGGCGTCGGTACAGCTGCTGGCCTCGTGCTTCAGCGTTTTTTCGCCTGTCATTCTGGAGCGGATTCAGCGCCGCAAATGGGTCCTTGCCGGTGGACGGCTGCTGTATTATCTGCTGAATCTGGTCGGCCTGAGCGTAATTCCGCTTCTGGCGGACGAGGGGAGAACACGGCTTGTGCTGTTTGCGGGGCTTCTGCTGCTGTCGAATGTGATCAACGAGCTGTTCCAGAGCGGCTACTCCGTCTGGCACCTGAATTTTATCCCTGAGGAGCTTCGCGCGCGCTATTACTCCTGTCAGCAGTTCATATCCGTCCTTGTCTCCTCGGTGGCGCTGTTCGCGTTCAGCCGCGTGGCCGACGTTCTGCGCGGCACGCCGTATGAAGCGCGCGCGCTTCTGGCCATCCGTCTTGCGGGCATGGTGCTGGCGCTGGTTGACGTGCTGGTGCTGACGCTGCCAAAAGAGTACCCGTATCTCCAGCGCGAGCGGAAAATCCGCCTTTCCAATCTGGTCCGCCTGCCGCTGCGCAGCCGGAAGTTCATGCTGACGATGGCGGTCGTCGCTGTCTGGTGCTTCGCGCTGAGCCTTCCGGTTTCGGCGTGGTCGTATCATCTGCTCAACACCGTCGGCGCAAGTGTCACCATGGTGAACCTCAACAATGTCCTGTATCTGCTGGCGCTGATTTTCCTGACGCGGCCATGGCAGCGGCTTCTGGCAAAGAAGTCCTGGTTTCTGACGTTTGCCATCGCGGCGCTGTGCCATGTGCCGTCGGTGCTGGCGTGCGCGTTTGTGACGGCGGAGAACTACCGCTGGCTGTATTTTCTGGTCATGCTGGGGTGGGGGATTGACGGCGTGGCGCTGAACCTGACGTGGTCAGATTTCCAGTATATCAACACCC
The DNA here is from genome assembly GCA_934661735.1 of uncultured Oscillospiraceae bacterium. GTDB lineage: Bacteria > Bacillota > Clostridia > Oscillospirales > Oscillospiraceae > CAG-170. The sequence goes on along the minus strand of CAKUJN010000021.1, from coordinate 20,517 downwards.
CGATTCCAAATCAGACCTATTATATCGCGTTTTACACGCTCCTGAACAATCTGATGTCTTTCCTCGGGCGCACGACGGGGACGCTTGCCGTCAAGCTCCTTGGCGGCGGAACGGTTTCGCTGCTCGGCATGACGTTTCAGCCGCCGCAGCTGCTGATGGCGGTGCAGGCGATGCTGTTTCTGGGCTGTGCGCTGTTCATTTTCACGCATATCCGCGCGCTTCAGCCGGGGCCCGAGTGCGAGCGCCTGTGTCCGCAGGAGCTGGAGCGCTGACTTCCGTATCTTGTGAATAGAAAAGACCGCCGGAGCATCTGCTCCGGCGGTCTTTGCGTATGTGAATTATTTTTTCACGGCCGTTTTCTTTTTCGGCGCATAGTCGCGCAGCTCCGGAATCGCGCCGCCCGCTGCCGCCCAGAGATAGAGGCTTGCCACGCTGCAATACGGGCTGAACCGGCGGCGGTATTTTTCAAACAGCTTCCGGTCGATTCTGCGGTGGTGATAGACCATCCGCAGGCCGCGCTGGATGGCGAGGTCGTCATAGCTGAAAATATCGGGCCGCTGCATGCAGAAAAGCAGAATCATCTCTGCCGTCCATACGCCGATGCCCTTCAGCGCGCTCAGCGCGTGGATCGCATCCTCGTCAGACATCTCCCATACCGCGTCCGGACAGAACGCGCCGCTTTCCACGCGGACGGCAAAGTCGGTGATATACTCCGCCTTGCGGAACGTCATCCCGAGGGATTGCAGCCGCGGAACGCCGGCGGCAAGAATGCTCTGCGCGTTCACCTCGCCAAGCGCATCCTGCATCCGCTGCCAGATGGTCGCCTGCGCCTTGGTCGAGATCTGCTGACCGATGATGTGGTGCACAACGGACGAAAACAGGTCGTCGTCCACTGTACGCTCAATATGCCCGATCCGGTCGATTACCTCGGCCATGCGCGCGTCCCTTGCGCGCAGATAGCCGGTTTCCGTGCTGCCGTAAGCGAAATAAGCCATAAACGTCCCCTAATGCTGTGCTCTGCTGGGAATTTCCTGAAGCTCAAAGCGGTATTCCTGCGCCGCGTCCGGATATTTTTCGCGGTCAACCCTGCTCAGAAACATTTCCAGCGGACGAACCCACAGTCCGCCGTCGCCATAGAGCTTCCGGTAGATGACACAGAGCCCGCCGCTTTCCGAGTCCTGTGCAATGCCCTCCGCCAGATAATAATCGCCCTTGAAATGGCGGTAGACCCGCCCGATCTGAAGCTCCCGCATAAAACCGTGCCTCCGCATCTGAATTTGAAACTATCATATCGTCCGGAGCAGTCGTTGTCAAGCAGGCTCAGTCGTACTGCTCCGCCATGTAGAGGCTGACGCGCGACTGAATGCGGGCGGCAGTCTCCTCGGGCGTTGACTCGCCCTGAAGCATGGGCGCGCACTCCATCTGAATGATCTCCATGACGCTTTCATCCACAAAGCCCATGACCGGCGCGGCGTTGACCGCGTCCAGATATGCGTCAAGGTCATCCTGAGAAATCTGAAGCTCCGGTATCAGCAGGGGATCGGCGTTCCACTCCGCCGCGGCCTCATACACCAGCGGCAGATAAACCAGCGACCCGAAGCCGGAATATACCGCGTCCGTGCCATGTGTGACGGCGTATTGTATGAATTCCCAGCAGCCCTCCGGACACGGCGACTGTGCCAGCGCGCCGATTACGCCGCGCAGATTTGCCGCCGAGCCGCAGCTTCCGTCCGTCGTCGGCCAGCCGATGTACGCAAGCCGCGTGCCGCCGTCGTTCCGGTCAATCGCGATTTTCGCCGGCCCGTCCAGCCAGTCCGCGCAGCACATCAGCCGCCCGCTTTCCATCTGTTTTGCCGCGGACGTTTCGGCCTCCTCCGAGAGCGCATATTCTCCGGCGCGCAGCGCCGCGTCCAGAATCCCGATAAAGTCCTCGTTGTCAAAATCGCAGGATGCGTGCGCATGGTCGAGCGCGCGGGACAGATACCGCCCGCCCATCTGTGTCAGAAACAGCTCCGGCGACATGGTGTAGATCATCTGCCGCCCCTCCGGCAGCGCTTTTTCAATTTCCAGATAGTCCGCAATGGTCCAGCCCCTGTGCGCTTCATAAAATTCCTGCGTACAGGAGAGCGTATCGACATAAAAGCGCTGCGCCATGAGATAGAGCCCGCCGTATTCATGCAGCGCGTCCCAGCACAGCACGCTCTCCTTGTTCAGCACGCCGCCCGTCTGTGCATACGGATCGAGGTCAAGCAGCAGCTCCTTTCCGATGTACGGAAGCGGCGAAAGCCAGTCAAATGCCAGCATGTCCGGAAGGCTTCCGGCCGTCAGCTCCGTGTTCAGACGCGTTTCCGCGTCCGCAAGCTCCTGCCGCAGCTGATCGGGTGCGGCAGGCATGTCCGCCGCACCGGCGGAATAGTCGCGCAGCTCCACAACGTACTGCTCGCTCTGCGCGTTAAAGCCGTCGGCAAGCGCACGCCAGCCTGTGTCGTCCATGCGGATTCCGGCAAGCGTCAGCCGGATTTTGCCGCTCTTTTCGTCGATGACCGGCGCCGCTGCCTCCGGCTGTCCGGCCGAGTTTTCCGTCAGAACCGCTTCGCTGCCGCTGCGCTGCGCCGAGCAGCCGCCAAGAAGCAGCGCGGCCAGAATCAGACCCGCAAGTATTTTTTGTTTCATAGCTGTCCTCCTGTGTCGCCCTCCACGCACGGGTGGAGGCGCAGATATGCGCGCGCCGCACTCGTCTATAATGACGCAGTGCGGCACGGGAGGTTGCACATATTTGCTGTTTTTTCAAAAATCGCATCAAATTTTTGCAGAAAAACAAGAAATTTTTTCAAAAATCACGCAAAATTTTGAAAAATTCGCGTAAAAACGGGAGCTTTTTTCAGGTGTTTCGGCGCATTTTTGCCGCCGGAGCGGCCGTTCATTCCAGATTGAGGAGGCGGATGGCGTTTCCGCGCGCGATTTTCTCGAAGGCCGTTTTGCTGATTCGTCCCTCGTCCCGCCATTGCAGGAGCGTCCGTACCAGCGGGATATCCATACCCACGGAACAGAAATCCGTTCCGAAATACGCGCGGTCCTGAAACTCCTCAAGGAAGGCTGGGCCATAGTCTGGGTCCCGCGTGATGGCGTTATATGCGGTGCCGTCGGAGAGGTCCAGATGCAGGTTCGGATATTTGCGCAGCAGGCGCGGGACCGCGCCCTCCTCGCGAATCGGGCCGGAGGGGAGGCGGCCCGCCTGCGTGCCGTCGGGCCGGAACACAAAGCCGCGCTCGCCGACCGTGTCAAGCCGACCAATCTCCGACCAGAAAATCGGACCGTGCCCCAGCACGATCAGATCCGGAAATTTCTGAAGCGTATGCTCCATCTGCGGCAGGCCAGGGTCGTCATACAGTCCAAAGTCACCGTCCAGCTGGTCAGAGCCGTCCCATGTGACGGAAAAGCCCACCTGTTGGGCACAGCGGAACAGGTTCTGGACCTTCGGGTCCATGACGCGAAGATTCGGCATGACCTCGCCAAGCCCCTTGCAGCCGAGAGATTTATAATAGGCGAGAATCCGGTCGAGCGGCGCGTCGGCGGAATTGCACATGGCTCTGGGGTCAAGGTTGCAGAACGGAATGAAACGGTCGGGATACTGTGCAGCCATGTCCAGAATGTCCTCGTTGGTCTGCGGAAGGTAAATTTCACAGTTGACGACGGGCAGCAGGCATCCCTTTTCGATTCCATATTCGTCATATGCCCGTATCAGCTGCTCCGGTGTATAAAAGCGTGTGATGAACGGTGCGGGCCGTCGGTAGGCATGGGCGTGAATGTCAATAAAAACCGGTTTCATGGCGTTCCTCCTGTTCTGAAGCCGTTATTTGTCCGGACGCGTCAGTTCCGCAGCTCGGCGAGAAGCGAGAGTCCCTCGTCGATGATGCGCTCGGCGACGCCTGCGCGGAATGGCGAGCTTCTGGCCTCATAGCCGCCCTCGTCATAGGCCTCGCGCATGGGGAAATAGCCGTCGTCGCCGCCTGTGAGACAGGTGGGCAGTACCAACGTCCACTTGGGAGCCTTTTTCAGTGCACGACCAATGCCGGTGAATGGCTCACCGGGAATGCCGATGAACGCGACGGGGCCGACGGCAAGGCCGGACAGTTCCATATTGAAATATTCAGGACCATCGGCCAGCTTCAGCATCCGTTCAGCTTCTGCAACGACTGTGGTAAGCATCATGCCCTCATAGGGGAGATCGCAGTCGCGTCCGGCCTGATGCAGCGCCTCAATGCGGCGTGCTTCGGGCAGATCTTCGGGGTTCGGCATATTGGAGGGAATCCGAATCGTTCTTTGCAGGAATTTCAGGGAATCCACATCTGTATATGTGACCTTGTCAAATACCTGAAGCACTGCGCCTGCAACGACGTTGCCCATGTGACGCGCGTGGCCGTAGCCGCGGGATACATCGTCAAAATCACGGGTCAGATCATTGAAATCACCGGCAGTCGGGTGGACGTTTACATGATTGACATCGCCCTGTGCGCCGTTGAAGAAAATACAGCGCACGTTGTCCAGCGCTTTTTCCAGCCGCCGCCGCAGAAAGCCCGGCCAGTCCGCCGAAACCAGCTCACCGCCGACAGTGTCCGGATGGTTGCCGAAGTTGACCAGAACAAGGCTGTCCGCGCCCTCGCGGTCGAAGCGGAGAACATTGACGCGCTCGTCCACCTCGCCGATCGGCTCGACGATATCAGGATTGTTGACGCCGGGGTTTGTCTGAATGCTGCCGTCCTTCATCCGGAAACGACGGACAAAGGCGATGTTCGGCGCGCTGCCGACGGCATAGCCCATGCGCGCGGGCCGCAGATCGTCCAGCGCATAGTGCGCCGCGTCCGCCGCGCGGTGCAGGACAAAGTCAAAATACGCCCGTTCCAGCCGGTCGTCCGAATTTACGACAAGAAACGGCGCGGTGTGCGTATGCGTTGCATGGAGATAGACGGCCTCGACGGGCAGGTCACACACCTTTGCGACAGCGGCGCGGATAGAGGCGGCCTCGGGCGTATGTACGCCGCAGTGATCCAGACTGAGCAGGACAAGCCGTGTCTGTCCGCATTGCAGCGCAAGCGCGTTCAGCTCCAGCGCATCCAGCACACCCTTTACATATCGCGGCTTATAATAACCGGCAATGCCGATACCAGACATGGGCGTGATGTCGACGCGCGCAAAGCCGGCGCAGAGTGTATTCATAGCGTTCAACCTTTCATAATTTGAATTTTCGTGCAGATGTCATCTGAGCAGCGCCTGCATCAGAAGCTGAATCAGCGGCATGGTGAGCAGGCACAGAACGGACGAGTGGCAGATCAGGATGACAGCCTTTTTGTAATCGCGTCCAAGAAGCTCGGCATAGACCGCGACATTGATTCCGACCGGTGCGCTGGCGGCGATGATAAGCGCTGTTTTTGCCTCCGCGCCGAGGAGCGGCAGCCACGCGAGCGCAAGCGCGCTCAGCGCCGGAATGACAAGCAGGCGCAGAAGGCTGACGCGCCATGCGCTTATTTCCGTGAACACCTGATGCAGCGGGATTTCGGCCAGATAACAGCCGAGAATGATCATTGCGACCGGCGCATTGCACGCGGCCAGCGCGGATACCGGCCTGCGCAGGAGCTCGGGCAGCGTCAGCGGCAGCGCGTACAGCACAATCCCAACAGCCAGCGCCAGAACCAGCGGGTTGAGAAGCACTCCGCGCAGGGAGGTCTGCTTCTTTCCGAGCAGAAGATTCTGACCATAGGTCCACTGGAGAATGCTCAGCAGCGCGACAAACGGTGCGATATAGACGACTGCATCGCCGCCAAGGGCAATGGTGATCAGCGGAATGCCCATAAAGCCGGCATTTGAAAAGCTGGCGGAGAATTCCTCAACCGGCTGCTTTCGCAGGAGCAGGCGGCTGAGCGCCATGGACAGTGCAAGCAGCAGAACAGACGCGCCGCCGGAGAGAAGCAGCTGAACGGTGATTTCGGGCGTGCGTTCCCGGAGAAACGAGTTCACAATGACACATGGCAGGATGACGTACAGCAGCAGTCTGGAAAAAGCGCGGCAGCCGTCGCGGCCGACAAGTCCTGTTTTGTGGAGCGCCGCGCCGATGAGACAGTAGACGGCCATGATGACGAGCTGCTGGAAAAGAACGAAAACAGAATCCATTTTGGAGCCTCCTGTAAACGCGGTTATTTGCGGGCCTTGCGGTAGATATCGCGGTCCGCGTCCGTGATTTTGCGAAGCACCCTGCATGGATTTCCTGCCGCGACGACATGATCCGGAATATCGTGGACGACGACGCTGCCCGCGCCGATGACGACATCGCTGCCGATTGTTACGCCGGGCAGTACGCAGCAGTGTCCGCCGAACCAGACGTCGCTTCCGACCGTGATCGGAAAGGCGTATTCATAGAGCCGGTTTCGCTGTTCGCGGTCAATGGCGTGGTGCGCGGTATAGAAGCCGCAGCATGGGCCAATGAACACATTGTCGCCGAAGGTGATCTTGCCGGGGTCAAGAAATACGCAGTTGTGATTGATGAACAGGTTGTCTCCGGCCTCCATGTTGTAGCCGAAGCTGATATAAATATTCTGTTCTGCGCGGACATTTTTCCCGACCCTGTGCATGATTTTGCGGAGGATGGCCTCGCGTCCCGCAAGATCGGACGGCTTCATCTGATTGAATTCGTGACACAGATCGAGGCAGCGGAGATTGTCCTCGTCGCGGCCGGAGAAGGTCGTGTCGTACATCAGACCCTGCTGACATTTTTCAAGCTCTGTCATAGCGTTATCTCACAATCTCAAACTGCTGCTCCGGCGTCAGATCGACGACCGTGCAGTCGTTTGCGTAGGTACATTCCGGTAGGATGATCATCGCCGCAAGCTCGTCTGCATGCGCGGGAAGCGGCGCGAGGTGCCAGATGGCGGCGTTCAGCCTGACCAGCGTATGCTTCGGCACAAGGAACGCCTGCGCAAGCTCCGTGACCGGCGTGCCGCCGGAGGCGGGCGCGCAGTGCAGAATCATGTCGTCGTTCATCGGCAGGATCATTTCCCACGTTGTGGTGTGATACTCCTGCTGCGTGATGAGCATGCGCTCCGGCTTTTTGACCAGAATCGGCGAAAAGCCGATGCGGTGTGTGCTGTCGGCACTCAGACGGTCGGGGAAGAAGCGGTGCAGCTCGCCGCACAGAGCGTAGCCATCCGGCTGCTCCATCGGGTAAAACTGCCCGAATGGGGCAAAGGCCTCGTGCGTCAGCGGCTGAACAGAAATGGTTCTCATGGTGCATCCTCCGTCTATACAATCGTCTCGCGCAGCCATTCGAGGGTGCAGTTGACCATATGGTGGCCCAGCTCCTCGCTGGCCTCGACGGCGCTCTTGGCGAACCATTCGGTGTTGCGGTCACAGCGGCTGAGATCGACATGGTCGGGGTAGGTGCCCATCATGAGGGACGTTTCCCACTTGCCTGCGTGGTCGAAGCCGCCGCACTTGTGCTGCGCTTCCTTGCCGATGAGCGGAATGACCTTGATGTAGGAGAAAGGGTCGTCGCCGGTGCCGAGATTCTCATAATAATCGGCGTAGGAGTTGCTGCCCCACCAGCCGCGGCCCATGGTGTCCTCCATGTATTCCATGGTGACCTTCTTGGCGGCCTTATGGCAGGCGATGGTCATGGGCATGAGGCCCGCTTCCTCGGTCTGATGGTGCGCGACGCAGTAGATATTCTTCACGCCGCCGTAGATCATTGACTTGAGAATGCAGTAGAGGTAGTTGGTATACGCGTCCTCGTCAACCTGAATCGTGCCGGTTTCCGGCCCGCCGACGGCATAGGATGCGACGCCGTACCAGATGGGCGGGCAGACGACGATTTCCTTTTCCTTTTCCAGTTCGCGCATTACGCCGTTGATGACCATGGTGTCGGTGCCGCAGGAGGCGTGATGGGCGTGGTATTCGATCGTGCCGATGGGGATAATGAACGGGACTTTTCGTTTCTTCGCGTCTTCGATCTCGTCGAAGAACATATCGATCAGCTGCATATGGTACCTCCATAATATCAAAATCGCCAATCCCGGCGCGCATCGCGCACCGGGATTGTTGCAGGTGCAGAATCAGAACAGCAGCTCCGGGCAGACCTCGGGGATCTCCGGCGAGAGAATGTCACAGCCGCTTTCGGTCACGACGATGCCCTTCTCCCAGCGGACGCCGAACGTCGGGCAGGAGATGAACGTATCGGCCTGATAGGTCATGTTAGGCTGGAGCGGATACATGGAGCTGGTTTCCGCCCAAGGCGCTTCGACCTCGATGATGCCGGTGGAGTGCAGCGGGCCGTAGACGAAGTTGTCCTTGAAGCCGTTGTCCACGAAGTACTGATAGAACTTCTTGGCGATGTCGCCGGCCATGACACCGGCCTTGACCTGCTCACACGTCCACTGGTGCGCCTGACGGCAGAACTGGACGATCTCGCGGCGCTCGCCCTCGAGCTTGCCGAGGCAGATCGGGTAGCCGATGGCGGCGGAATAGCCGTCGATCTTGGCAGAAAGGTTCAGCTGGACAATATCGCCCTTCTGGAACTCGCGGTAACACGAACGGGAGATCGCGTGGCGGGTAGAGGCCTCGGAGAAGACGTACATCGGCAGGCCCTCGTATTCCGCGCCGTTCTCATAGACCACGCGCTGGGCAACGCCGACCATCTGGAGCTCGGTCATGCCGGGACGGATCTCCTTGATGACCTGCTTCGTGGCGAGGTCGGCAAGACGATAGCCCTCGCGCAGGCAGGCCAGCTCGTTTTCGGACTTGATCTGCCGCAGCTCGGTCATGATATAGCCCGCATTGACGAACTCCGCGCCGGGGAAGGCGTCGCAGATGGCCTGATAGATGGTCATGGATGTGTCGAGGAACGATGCAATGCCGATGCGGAGCTTCTGGCCGGTGACGCCGATGGCCTTGAACACATCCTGGAACGTGTCGGCCTGCAGCTCGGGATAGGAGGGGTCCGCGCCCTCGCGGTAGGCCTTCAGGCAGAAAATTTTATCCAGCTTGTTGCGGTCTGCGCCGAATTCGCGCGATTCGGGGCCGACCATCAGAGCCGCGTCGCCGCCGGCGGAGATGGCCACGCCCGCGCGCTCGAACAGCGGCCAGAAGCCGGAGAAGTAGCGGGGATTTGCGTAATCGGCCTCGTTGCCGTTGACGATCAGCGCGTCAAGCTTCTCGCGGCGCAGGATGGCGGCGCAGCGCTGGACTCGTTCCTTATACTCATGATCGGGAATGCAGATTCTTGCCATGTTATGTACCTCTTTTCGTTATTTTCGTTTGTGTGAATAGCGGATTACTCGCAGTAGCCCTGCGTTGTATAAAAGCTTACAGCCCTCGGCTCGGCTCGGCCGTACTGTGCCACGACGGGAACGTCGCTTTCCAGCACGATGGCGTACTGTTCACCCTCGCGAGCAGTGTATGCGCCAAAGTCCGACTCGCGGTTTGTGCGCAGGCAGCGCACACGCATTGCCGCAACGTCCGCGTGGAACGAAACGGGCGCCCTGTCCTCATACAGAAGCGTGAACGTCAGATGCGCCGTCTGTCCGGTGACGTTTGTGACGATGATGGATTCGTGCCCTGGAATCGCGTTCACGCCGGCGGGCGGCAGCTCCGCGTCCGGAAAAATCCAGACCTTTTTACCGTATTGCATAGAAACCTCCAAATTTCTGTATTTCAGGGCAGTGGCTGCGCCGCGGAGGACGCTGCCGCTGCCTGACAGGCTTTGATCCACGCCATGGTCGCCTCGTTGCACCAGCGCTCAGGCTCGGCGGCAAGGGCCTCATAGCAGGCATCGCAGAACGAGCGGAGCCGGACCAGCAGAATTTCGGCCTTACCGCAGAAAGCGTGATGGATGCGGCCGGCGCGCTCCATTTCCTCGTGCATCTGCTGTCCGGAATAGAGCGGCCAGATTTCCCTGCCGGTGAAGTGGCCGAAGGTGGCGACCTGTGCGCGGAGCGCCTCGCGCTGGTCCGCGTTGGGAATTGCGGCAAGGAGCGATTCGGTGTATCGCGCCTCGACAAGATGCTTCATGGTGTTGAAGCGCGTGCTGACGCCGATGAAGATGATTTTTGCGTCGGAATGATAGAGCTTCATCCACGGCGACGAATCGGCGAAGGCATATTCGCCGAACGGACACAGATGTGGCCCGTATGCGCCGTGCTCGCACGTCAGGTAATAGGCGAGCGGCCCTCTTGCCGCGACGGAATGCGTGGCGTGGTTGCTCCGGTAGACATAGGGCTGCTTGCGGAAAAACTCGGTCAGATAGCCGACATCCGAGGGCTTGTCCATGTACCACGTGCGGTAGGAATTCTCGAAATCGATCTGACAGAGCGTCGGCATGACCAGTGTGCCACGGCGGCCGATTGCCTGTTCCAGTCCGGCGATGACTGCGGCTGCGCCGCCGTCGACCGGTCCGAGGCTCCGGAGCGAGGAATGCACCAGTATGGTGTCGCCTGCCTGTACGCCGAGCGTCCGCAGGGTGTCGCAGACAGCAGAGGCAGTTACAAGTTTATCCTCCATTCGCGCGCACCTCCTTTTCCGGCTCGGCGTTCCAACCGCCGAACGTTTCTGTCCAGAGCCGCTGCACCTCGTGCGTATACCGCGGATTACGGCGGCAGAACGATTTCAGGTGTTCAGTGTCCGCAAGCGCTTCGATCAGGGACAGGGCGGCCTGTGCAAGCTCAGCCGCTCTGTCCGCGGAGAGAATCTCCATCGTGTTATCCGGCCGGTGGTGGTAGAATACGCCGCTTTCGCAGTTTCGGCGCATGACGGTGATGCCCGCGATTCCGAGCGCAGTGAACGGGAACAGATCGTTGAACGGGTCCGGGCGGGAAACCTCCGTATAATAACAGCCGCTGCCCTCGAAGCAGTCTCGGACGCGCTGGGAAAGCGCATCGTCCAGCGAGGTGACCAGCTGATTCCAGCCGGCGGCAGAGCCACAGGAATCGAAGTTGCAGACAAATGCGCCGTGCTTCGTCAGCTCCTCACGGTGCGTGCGGGCATACTCGGCGCTGCCGAGCGAGAGAATCTCCTCCGCGCCAAAGGCAATCAGGCGGATGGTATTGCGGTGCGGGCGGGCGGCAAGCACGCGCGCCAGCTCGAGCAGGATGGCGCAGCCGATAGCGTTGTCGTCCGCACCGACGGTGTCGGCCTGTGTGTCGGCGTGGGCGCACAGGTAAATGCAGTCTGCGTCCGGTGCGGTTCCGGTCAGCTCCGCGACGACGTTGTGCGAAGCGCTTTCGCAGTTTTTGCCGCGGATCTGAATCCGTGCGCGCAGGGCGGGAGTTGTACACCATGCCCACGCGTCCTGATAGGCGACGTTCAGTGTCGGCACTGCGCCATATTTGCGGATGTATGCGGGATAAAGGCCGTTCGCGACGGGCATGGCGCTGGGATAGCGCGTATCGGCCATCAGGATGAATGCGGGTTCCGCCTCCATCAGCCGCCGGTAGGCGTCCTCGTCCGGAACGGCCGCGCCGAAATGGATGACGCCCTTTCCGCGCAGATGGGACAGATCCGGCAGGCGGTAGTCTGTGTGGCTCTGGAACACGACCAGCTCTGCTTCAAGCGGTTGTCCGTCGCCGCACGGCGAACCGTTCAGGAGCGACGCCGGCGCGGAGCGCCAGCGGCCGTCCGTCAGGACTTCGAGGGAAAGCTGCTCCAGGTGCTGCGCCATGACCGGAAACGATTCAAGCGTGCATTTCGGGGTGTATTCAAGAAAACGTTTTTGCAGATACCGGCACGCGGCGTTTTCGCCGGCGGTGCCGGTCAGACGGACGCCGATTGTCTGCGTCAGATACACGGTGTCCTGTGTAAGCTGTGTCGGGGATATTTGCATCAGAATGCCACTCCTTTCTCCGCGCAAAGCGTGCGCTCAGCGCTGACAGGCGTTCCGGATGATGTCGCGGTACTGCGCGATTTCATCCAGTGTGCTTTCCAGCTGCCGCCGCTTCCAGTCCAGATGCCATTCGTCGCAGACGTACTCCATGCTCGGCTCCCAGCCGAGACGGGAATCCAGCCGGACGGCAGGCAGCGCGGCGGCTGCATTTGCAAGCTCGTCATGCGCCAGCCGCTCGATTTCGTCCAGACGGTCCAGCGCTGCCTGCGAAGAGGGTGAGAGCTGCAGCTGCATGTTCAGAATCCACCACGTCTTGATGTGGATGACGGTGCGGATGGAGCAGAGGATAAACTGCCCCAATGCGGTCAACCGCTCGGCCTCGGGAGAATCCGGAATGCCCTCCAGCTGTTGTGCGCCCTCCATCCAGGCTGTCTCCATTCGCCTGAGTTCGCGCAGCTCGGCGGGGAGGCGCAGAAAGGCGGGGGCCTGGTTGCTGTTTTCATACGGCTGATACAGCGTTTTGATAATGCGCCAGCCGAAGTGCGCCTGCGGCGCGGTGGGGAACTGAATCTCCTTCGGGAGCATGGTGCGCGTGATATTCGGCTGGAAGATGAACGGATACGCTGCGCCGACGCGCCACGGGCCGTACTGGTCCTCATTGGAGGCAATGTAATGATTCATCGCGTTGCTCCACAGCTTCCACGTGCGGAGGACGGCAGGGGCCGCGGCGCGGCCATAGTCGCGGATTGCGATTTTTTTCAGAAGCTGCTCGCCATCCGGCTCGTAGTCCTCCCACGAGAACCACTTGCCGAGATCGGACGCGACGCAGCTCCACCAGCCGTAGTGGTGCGTGGCGTACTGACTGCTGACGTTCAGCTCGTCGTGCGCGCGGCGCAGATACCGCAGCCGCTCCATCAGCTTGTATGGCGCGGGAACGTAGGGAACGCAGCCGAAATCCCACGCGATACCGGTTGTGTTGACGTTGCCCTGTACCGGAATGCCAAGCTTCTTCGCCATGGCACATTCGGTTTTGAAATACTCGCCCGGCAGACTGGCGGACATGGTATAGTCCATGACCGGTGTGCGCAGGCCCTCAAGCGTGCGCTGCGTCATGTTTTCATAGCAGACCTTGAGCGTATAGCCGCGCGGCAGACGCTTGAGAAATGCCTCGCGCTTTTCGGGCGTTTCGTATGCCCAGTTATAGGTGCTGAACGTCAGAATCGCGTCCGGCTTCACGCGGTGCACAGCGCGCTCGATTGCCGCCAGATAGTCCGGATAATCGCTGCACGGGTACCAGCCCGGGCTGGGACGTGTGTCGCGGATACCGTCGGTCATGCTCTGTGAATAGAGCTTTCCGGTTGTGTTCGGGTCCCTGCTGGGGAATTCCAGCGATTCGCCGCAGAGGCTCAGACCGGCTGCGTCTGGATAGCGTCGGAACAGCTCGCCGAATGTCGCGTCAAAGACCTGCTCGGCGTTCGGGTCGTCCGGGTGAATGAAGGCCGGAATGTAGTTGTAGAGAAAGACGAGGATGCCGAACCGCTTCGCGCGGCGGATGACGTCTGCAATATTGCAGTAGCCGGCGGTTGTGCGGTCAAAATCCTTGACGAACAGAACGATGGAGTCATAGCCTGCGTGAACCGTGGCGAGAAGCTCCGCGTCCGGATATTCGTCCAGACCGCAGCCGGAGTGGACGCTTCGATAGTCGAACAGCGGACGGCGTACTGTTGTTCCGAGGGAGAGCACCGGCGCCTGCTCGAGATTCATCAGATCTTCAAGATAGACGCTGGCGCGGAACGCCTCGCTGTCGGCGCAGAGTGTGACCAGAACATGATCGGGTGCAACGTCCAGCCGGAAGCCGCGCGCAAGCGTTGGGTCGACGCGGAACCAGATCGTCTTTTCGCCGCAGCGGTTTGTCATGGGGAGGGAAAGGGCCATACTGACCCAGAGATAATCCTGAAAATCGCGCAGCGCATTGGAAAGCACCTCGCCGCCCTCGCCGCCGAGGCGCCAGCCTGCGTCAAGCATCAGCTCGTCCGCGGAAGCGGTGCGTGCGGGGTTGCGCCGGTCTGGCCTGTGGACCTGCCAGTGGCGGGCGCGGAAATCATAGTTATGTTCCATGTCTGTGTTTTCCTTTCATGCGGGCGCAGTCGGCGCAGCCGTCGGAATGGAGCAGAATGTACGGGTTTTCTGCGAGAATCTCGTGCATGGCCTCGGCAAGCGCACCCGCGCTGCACAGATAAAGCTCCGCGCTGCCGGCCTTTGCGGTTTTGAAAATGCCGCGGGAGGAAAGCGCCTGAAAATACGGCGTGTCCTTTCCTCGCTTATACCACCCGCCGCGGCAGCCGCCGGGGTAGTTTGTCACGCGGACATGCTCCGTCCGGCCGTCTCCGGCGACAAGACCGATGGTTTCGTCCAGATAGCCGGCATACCACGCCTCGCAGGCGTGAAGGAAGGTGTTTGCGCCGAGTGCGCTTCCAATCAGAAGTATCTTTCCGCCGTTCTCCTTTAACCGGCCCCACGGGCCGTCGGCGGCGAAGCAGTCATACGGTTCGATCTGTGACAGGAACGCTGCGGCGTTTTTGCCGGCGGCGCAGACGCTGTGCGTCGGGTGAACGCTGCGCTGTGTGTCCGGAAGCGTGCGGAAGCGTTCGGCAATTGTGCCGATCCACGGCGCGACAGGTGTTGTGTGCGGGTCGAATACGCCGCCGCTGCCGCCCTCGGTGCAATCGGTGAATGCGGGCATGGCGACGATTCCGTCGGGGCCGACTGCATTGCGCAGCGCCTGAATGACGGTATCCGCTCCGCCCGCAACATGGCCGAAGCTTCGCAGCGAGCAGTGGGCCATCAGCGTGTCGCCGGAGGAAATCCCGAGCGTGCGCAGTGCGGAAAGTAGATCGTCCTTTGTGACGACAACAGGCGGCACGCGCTCGGCAAGCCCACCCTGTTCCAGTACCTGCGCCAGCAGGCTGTAGCGGTGAAGCTCCTTTTCCAGAGCGGCGGGGTCCTCATGCGCGCCGTAGCTGCGCGTTGCCCAGACGTCGCGTGCGACCTCAAATACAGTACGCTTTCCATCGAACAGATACAGGTTGGTTCCGGACGGGTCCAGACACCAGTATTCCCGCGCGTAATAGCCCTGAGACTGCGCGGCAATCTGCCGCAGCTCCTCGGAGATGGTTCCAAGGCCGATCGGGCCTGGAATGGTCCGGCGCAGAACAGTGTCACAGCCATCCGGCTGCGGAAGCTTTGGAACGGAGCCTCCGCAGAGCAGCTGTGCCGCCGCCGTAAGGTGCTGACGGACATATGCACGGAAGCGGTTCGACAGTTCGCTGTCGGCAATCGCCTCGCTGCCGGACACGGCGGCAAGATCGCACCACGCGCGCAGCCGCTGTGCACGCAGGACACGGAGCGCGGGCGCATCATCACTCAGGCGCAGCGCCTCCAGACATTTCTCGTCGACAATCCGCTTCCAGTCGGTGAACGCAAGCTGCGCGCACTCCGGCAGATCGCTCTGTGAGGCGACGGCATAGGCGAGCGTGGCGGAAACGGTTCCCGCGCAGACCAGCATCTGCGGAGAAAGCTGATCGACGGTGTCGACATCCGAATGGTAGAAATAGCACAGGGGCTTTGTTTCAAGCGGCTCCTCCCAGAGAGAGCCGTAGAGCAGATTCCATGCGGGGCCGAGCTGCGGGTCCTGCATCATTTCCTCGTTGTTGCTGGAGCCCTCGCGGACCTCATAGCCGATACCGGCCTCGGCGCAGGCGCGGTCGAGAATCTCGCGCGCCAGCGCGTGCTGGCTGGATGGGTGGACGTTCAGACAGCGGCGCAGAACGAAGCGCTCGATTTTGCCGCCGGCGCCGAAGCGGCCGAAGGAATCGGTGGAAATACCGCCAAGTGCCGCGCGCATCTGTTCGCGATGCGACATGGCCCAGGCGTACAGGCTGAAATTTTCAAGCCCGTGGAAAAAGCGGATGGAGTATTCCGGCCGCGGCAGGCGGCCGGAGCTGATCAGACGCATCAGCGTCTTTGCCGCACACAAGCACATTGCCACGCCCGCAACATTGTTGGTGGCGTGCGGCTCATAGGCGTGTGCGGTGACGAAAAAGCATCTGGAATTATCGGTTCCGGGGATGACGGCCGTGACGGCTGGAACGGTGCCGGCATACGTCCTTGTTTTCATCAGATACCGGACGGTCAGCGGCGTGCCGTCGTTATACTGCTTCAAAAGCCCGCGCGCGGCGCGCGGCGTAATCGAAAAGGCGGCGCAGGTCCTGTCGCGGCAGTCGATCTGGCCAGGACTGAACAGGTCGTTGTACCAGCGGCGCGCGTCCTCCAGCGACGGGTCGACTGGATTCAGGCTGAACGTGGACAAAAACGCGGGGCAGCCGCGCTCGATGAGCATACGAACCTCATCACCCTGCGGATAGTGGCAGATCAGCACGGCGCAGTCCGCGAGCGAGCCGCTCTGCGGGAGGTTTTCAATCGGAATCAGCCGCATTTCGCGGATTCCGCTGCTGTCGGCGGAAAAGGGGATGACGCTGTAGGGCTTTTCGTGATAGTCGGCGACGCGGACGCCGTTGACCTCGGCCCAGCCGTCGTCCACATCCCATGCCAGCGGGAAATGCCGGTCGGCATAGGTGGTGCGGCCGTCCGCGGGGAAGGTGAGAAGCTCGGCCTCGAGGCCGTAGGACGCATACTGCCGCTGCAGGAATGCGATGCCTTCGGCGTAGGCACTGTAGCTGAGCTGAAGCGGGTATTTCTGCCATTCGGCGGCTGTGCGGCGAATTTCCTCGCCGTCCAGCTCCTGTGAAATGAGCGATTGGATTTCCTGAACGGTCATGTTCGTTTCCTCCTGTCTTTCAGACTCGGACATCCGGCAGTATACTGCCTTTGAAGATGATGCCGCGCACTGTGAAATCGTCATCTACAAATACGAGATTTGCCAGCTTTCCGGCATCAATCGAGCCAATCTCGCGATACAGGCCCATTGCTTTGGCGGAATTTGTAGATCCACATTTGAATGTCACTCTTATATCCGCGCCGGTAAATCTGCGGAAGTTCTTCGCAGCCATGGCAACGCAAAGCCTGCTTCCGGAAAGCTGGCCCTTTGCATTGAAATTGATATCCGCCACCCCGCCGGCCTGTTCGTGGACGGTCGCATCCGAAATCAGGATGATGTGATTTTCACCGGCTGTGCGATAAGCTCTGCAAACGCTGTACTTTGTTGCGTGTGCGCCGTGGGAATCACAAATCAGCTCATAATACAGCCCAGGGATGGCCAGCAGAATATCGGACGTACAGTCCTGCGGATGCTGTGTCATTTTTGCCGCCGCTTCAAGGCCGATATAATGACCGGTTGCATCGTACAGATGTGTTGCGATTCTTGCGCCACCGGCGACGGCGCGTTCAATATCCTCCGGTCCTGCACAGCTGTGGCCGATTGCGCCGGTTATTCCATATTTGCGGAGCTTTTCCTCAATTGCGGGCGCGTCCGGCAGCTCCGGCGCGTAGGTGCAGTGGCACGCAACCGGCGCGACCTCTGAGAAGATTTTTTCGCAGATCTCGTCCGAATAGCACATGGCTGTATCAGACGACGCACCATAATTCCGGTTGATATACGGTCCCTCCAGATGCACACCCATGATGGATGTGTTCCCATCTGCAATTGCCTTTTTGCAGATTTTAATGATCCGCAGGTGCTCTTCCAGTGTGTCCGAGTAATCCGTGCTCGGAAGATATGTTGTTGTTCCATGCTTCAGATGCGCCGCAGCCGCACAAACCGGATCATCCGCTACGCGGATTCCCTCTCCATACTGCTGGTAGCCGTGGCTGTGCTGATCAATGAACCCAGGGCCGACGTACAGCCCTTTCGCGTCGATGATCTCCGCGCCGGCAGGTACTGGGATACCTCCGGAAGCGATGATCCGTTCTCCGTCAATCAGAATATTGCCGGCAGTAATCCGGTCGGGAAATACAAGCTGTCCATTCACAATTGCTTTCATGTGAGCCTCCTTTTGCGTGCGTATCTGGGTGTTGTCAGGCGGTTTTACAATGGAAGTCTGCGTGCTATTTTTCGGCAAACAAAACGGCTTCCACATCATAGGAGATTGCATCCAGATATGCCTCGCCGTATTCGGCGCTTGCGTCCGCCGCCGGACGGGAATACCAGAGCGACGGGTCCAGCTGGTCCATATGCACCAGCTCCGGCTTCATGGCAAGCATCGCGCTGGTTTCCAGCTTTCCCGCGTGATCGCCGTGGAAGCGTGCGTTGGTTTCCGGACGGGTGCGGACGGGATGAATCTGAATCCATGCGAACGGATTGTTGTCGCCGGAATAATAGGCGCTGAACTGCTCGGTGCCCCACCAGCCCTCGCCGGAGTTTTTCTCAAGATAGTCAAAAATTGCGTGCCTGCCCGCCATGCGGAAGGCCAGGTCAGTGGGCATGCCCTGTTCAAATTCCTCGGTCTGGTGGGCGATAAAGGCGTGAATGCCGCGCAGACCGATGCGCAGGAGGCTTTTGAAGATTTCCTCTGCCACGGGAATCAGCTTCATGGCGTCAACCTGAATGGTGCCGTTATTCTCCGGTGCAGCGACGGCCAGCGAGGCCGCGCCATAGTAAAACGGCGGCAGGACAATCAGCTCGGGATGGCGCTGCTCGACGCGGCGGATGGCATCCATGGCGATAAAGGCGTCGGTGCCGAACGGAAGATGCTCGGCATGATACTCCACCACGCCAAGCGGCAGGGCCACGGGCGTCCTTCTTTCAATCGCCTCGCGCAGCTGGCGGGGATTCATGTTCAGATACTGCATATCGGGACTCCTTTCCTCAGCCCTTGACGGCGCCGGCTGTAATGCCGGAGGTGATGTACTTCTGGAAAACCAGATAGATCGTCATCAGCGGAATCATGACAATGACCATGCCGGCAAAAAGCGCCGCCCAGTCGGCCTGATGGTTCGTTGTGGCCATAAGACTGACAAGTCCGGTGGGGAGGGTGCTCTTTGTCGGGTCGAGAATGACGGTTGAGGAGAGCAGATATTCGTTCCATGTGCCAAGGAAATTGAAGATGCAGACGGTTGCAAGGCCAGGCTTTGCCAGCGGAAGCATGACCGTCCAGAATGTGCCGATCAGGCTGCATCCGTCGATGTAGGCGGCCTCCTCCAGCTCATGCGGGAGCGTGCGGAAGAAGCCGGACAGAACGAATACCGTAAACGGCATATTGACCGCAATATAGAGCAGAATCAGACCGAAATGCGAGTTGAGCAGATTCATGCTGCGCATTTGCAGGAAGATCGACACAACGCATAGAACGGTGGGGATGAACAGGCCGAGCATGTAGAACGTCACAACGGCATTGCCGAGCCGCAGTGAAAAGCGCGTGCAGACATAGGACGTCATCGCACCGAGCACCGCGACGGCGGCGACGACAATCACGCTGATGTAGAGAGAATTGAAGAAGTATTTGCCGATGCTTGCAGCCTTCCAGCCGCGGACGTAGTTGTCCAGATTGATGGACGTCGGCAGACTCCACGGATTGGCGAAGAACTCCTGATTGGTCTTGAACGAGGTCCAGACCGTCCACAGAAGCGGGAGAATGATGGAGACTGCGAACAAAATGAGATAGATGCGCAGAAGCGCGATGAGGCAGCGTCTGCCGGTCGATTGATGTTTCAATACGTTCCGCCTCCTTAATATTCGATGGTGTCCTTCGTGCGCGTGAGCAGAAGCATAACGCCCGACAGCACCAGAATGACCAGAAATGTGAATACGCCGATCGCCGTAGCATAGCCGAAGCTGCTCTGGCGGAAGGCCGTTTTGTACATGTAGTTGGTCAGAACCTCCGATGCACGTGCAGGATCGCCGTCGGTCATGATCTTGACCATGTTGAACACGCTGCTGAATGCGTTGACAAAGAAGAACACAAGCGCGGTCTTGGTCGTCTCCTTCAGAAGCGGCCAGGTGATATAGCGGAATTTGTGCCAGAAATTCGAGCCGTCGATTTCCGCGGCCTCAAAAAGACTGGTGGGAATGCCTTCAATGGCGGAGATGTACAGAATCATATAGAAGCCGACGGACATCCACACCCACGCAATGATGATGCAGGGGATGACCGTGGCCTTGTTTCCAAGCCAAACTTTTGTCAGGTTTTCCAGACCGACTCCCTCGAGGAAGCCGTTGAGCAGACCAAAATTGGGATTGTAGATGAACATCCAGAGAAGCGATACGATGGTGGCCGAAAGAATGTTGGGGATAAAGTAGACAATGCGGTAGAACTTGCGTTCCCGAAGCTTGCTCTGGGTAATGATGACGGCGTTGAAAATGGCGATCAGGAACGTCAGAAAGCCGCCGAGCAGGCAGATTTCAATATTGTTGACCAGAGATTTCCAGAGAATCTTGTCCTGAAGCAGCTTCTGAAAATTGGCGAGGCCGATGAAGTTGAAGCTGTCGGAAATGCCGTTCCAGTCGGTCAGACTGTAGTAAAAGGTTTTCAGAAACGGGACTGTGACGAAAAGAATGTAAATAAGCAGTGAGGGAATCGCAAAGGCGAAGAATGCGGCAAGCTTGTTTCTGCGGATGGATTTCATTTTTCCAACCTCCTAATCTGAAATTCCAATCATCGGGAAGCACGGCACAGCCGTGCTTCCCGATTGTGCAGAGC
>CAKUJN010000020.1 GCA_934661735.1 uncultured Oscillospiraceae bacterium | reverse complement strand
GCGCACCATCGCCTCCAGCGTCGACACGCCGTACAGCGGAAGCTCACGCCCCCACGCGAAGCCCTTGGCCGCGGCCACGCCGATGCGCACACCGGTAAAGCTTCCGGGGCCGGCGGCCGCCGCAACGACATCGATATCCGCACTGCTCAGCGCGCAGGTGCGCAGCAGATCCTCCGCCATTTGCAGCAGCGTGCAGCTGTGCGTCAGGCCGGAATTGAGATAGCTCTCGCCCAGCAGCACACCGTCGGACAAAATGGCGGCTCCCGCCGCTTTGGCCGAGGATTCAAAGGCTAAGATCTTCAAGGTGTTCCCCTCCGGTGATCGTAATGCGGCGGCCGTCGCCGCCTGTGTGCTCAATGCGCACGATGATCGGGTCCTCCAGCGCGTCGGCCACATTTTCGCTCCACTCCACGGCGCACACGCCGCCGCGCGTGAGATAGTCCTCCCAGCCGATATCGAACAGCTCATCGGCCGAGGACAGCCGGTACATGTCAAAATGGAACAGCGGCATCCGGCCGGACAGATATTCATTGACGATGGTATACGTCGGGCTGGTCACCGGCTCACGCACGCCAAGCCCTGCCGCCACACCGCGCGTAAACGCCGTTTTTCCCGCGCCAAGCCCGCCGAAGCAGGCAACCACATCGCCCGCGCGCAGCCGGCGCGCAAGCGCCCGCCCGATGTTTTCGGTCTGTTCGGGCGTTTCGGTCAAAAACTCCATGATATTCTCCCGTTTCCACTGGAATCTCCGTATATACTACCACATCGCGGCAGATATTGCAAAAAAACTTTCGGTTTACACGATTCGATTGTTTTGTTATAATGTAGCATACCATAGAATCGATTCCGGAAAGGGGGCGGCGCCATGCGGGGCGTTTTTCGCGCGATCAGCGAGTTTGTCAAAAAGGCGGACATGATTCTGCTGGCGCTGTGCATCACGGCAACCGTCTACGGCACCGTGATCATTTCCAGCGCTACGAACTACGTCGGCAACAGCCGCTACATCATCATTCAGTTGGCCGCCATGGTGCTGGGCATCGCGGCCTATGTCATTCTGACGCTCATCGACGTGGACATTATCGCCGAGCGGCGCGAGCTTTTGCTGCTGTTCTGCATCTTTTTTATCGCGCTGCTGCAAATCTTCGGCGTTGAGCGCGGCGGCAACCGCAGCTGGCTGGACTTCGGTCTGCCGATCATGATTCAGCCCGCCGAAATCTGCAAAATTTTCTTCATCATTATTCTTGCCAAAACCATGTCCATCAAGCAGAACAAGCTCTCCTCGCCCGTTACGGTGGCCGAGCTTGCGGGCATTACAATTCTGTTTGCGGCGCTGATCCGCTATTTCTCCTGGGACGACGGCATGATGCTCAACTACCTGTTCATTTTTGCCATCATGATTTTTGCCGGCGGCGTAAACCTGATCTGGTTTCTGGTCGGCGGCGGCGCGCTGCTTGCGGCGTTCCCGTTCGTCTGGTCGCGGCTGGGCGAGTATCAGAAAAACCGTATCCGCGTCATTTTTGACACGACCATCGACCCGAAGGCTGAGGGCATCCGCTATCAGATGAACCGAACCATCCGTGCGCTGCAAAACGGCGGCATTGCCGGACGCGGCCTTTTCAACGGCCCCATGGTGCAGTCCGGCTCCGTCCCCGCCCAGCACACCGACTCCATCTTCTCCGCCTGCGGCGAGGAGCTTGGTATGGTCGGCTGTCTCGCGATTCTTCTGCTGCTGGGCGCGATCATCGTTCGCTGCGTCTACGTCGGCATGAAATCCGGTAACTATATGAACCGCATGATCTGCACCGGCATTGCCGGTATGCTGGCCTCGCAGATCGCCATCAACGTCGGTATGTGCATGGGTGTTTTCCCCGTTGTCGGCCTGACGCTCCCGTTTTTCAGCTACGGCGGAAGCTCCATCGTCACCATGTTCGCGGCCATGGGCTTTGTCTCCGGCATCAACATGCGACCCGCGCCGGACTCCAACGCCAGATATATCCGGCCGAAATACTGATTGACACAGCACCCTGTCGGGGCGGACGAACGTCCGCCCCCTTTTTCTGGCATTCACCGGACTGCCTCTTTTGCGGCAACAGCGCAACTGTTGCTTCGCAGACCTACTTTTTCTGTCTTGCCAGAAAAAGTAGGCAAAAAGAGGAGCTGGATGCGGATCGGGTTGTACCGCGGTGCCACAGAATTACCCCGTCGAAGAACGCTGCGGCCAGCACACGATAAACTGTCTACAAATCTAAACTACAGCGCCGCCTGCGTGGAGACAACGCTCCCATCGGGAGCAGTTGCCACGCAGGGAGATGGCAAAACACCATGCAGTGGAAATAACAGGCCATCTACGCATTCGCCGATGGTGCCAAATATTTGTAGGGGCGGACGACTCTGTCCGCCCTGTTCGTTTTTTGTAAATGTTTAACATGCTGTGCAGAATCGCAATTGGCCGAGTATTCCGGAAATGAGCAGAATCGAAATTGCTGCTGGCTGACGATTTCTGAGTGTAGTACATTTGTCGGAACTGAAAGCTATCGGTAAAAGAATATTTTTGCGCCCGAAGAGGGCGCTGAAAAGAATCTGCGCGTAAGCGCCATAAATCGTTTCTCAGCGCATCTTTTTGTCTACTTTTTCTGGCAAGACAGAAAAAGTAGGCCCGCGGAGCGACAGTTGCGGTGTTGCCGTAAAAGAGGTAGTTCCGGTGAATCCGGACAAAGGGCCGATGTGCACCTGCAGGGGGTGGGCCGCATCCGTAGCGCTCCTTCGTCGCTGACGGCTGCGCTCGCCATCGGACCCTACGAAGAATGGGAATTCTGGCGCAGCAGAAAAAGCAGGTCTGCGAAGCAACAGTTGCAGTATTGCTGCAAAAGAGCGGCCCCGCTGAGGCCGCGCAAGGAGGCCTGCGCGGCAGATTTGTCGTGCACATTTGTTTGTGCGCGCCAAAAATTCCGGCGCTTTCTTGACTTTACCCGCGAAAATGGGTATAATCCAACTGTATTATCGATCACTGTGGGCATTTGCCCGTGGTTTTGAGAAATTCTCTCTGAAAGGAAAGACTCTTATGATTTATACCGCAGAAGTTCAGCATATGTGTCCCATTGCCAAGGGTGCATATCACGGTCCGGCTCCCATCCCCGAGGAGGGCAAGTGGGTCCAGGCAAAGGAAATCAAGGACATTTCCGGCTTTACCCATGGCGTGGGCTGGTGCGCGCCGCAGCAGGGCGCATGCAAGCTGACCCTGAACATCAAGGACGGCATCATCGAAGAAGCGCTGGTTGAGACAATCGGCTGCTCCGGCATGACGCATTCCGCCGCCATGGCCTCCGAAATCCTGATCGGCAAGACGCTGCTTGAGGCGCTGAACACCGACCTTGTCTGCGACGCCATCAACACCGCCATGCGTGAGCTGTTCCTCCAGATCGTTTACGGCCGCAGCCAGTCCGCGTTCTCCGAGGGCGGCCTGTCCGTCGGTGCTTCGCTGGAGGATCTGGGCAAGGGCCTGCGCAGCCAGGTCGGCACCATGTTCGCCACCCGCGCAAAGGGCCCGCGCTATCTGGAGATGGCCGAGGGCTACTGCACGAAGATTGCCCTGAACAAGGACGACGAAATCATCGGCTACGAATTCATCAACTTCGGCAAGATGATGGACTTCATCAAGAAGGGCGACGAGCCTGCCGAGGCCATGAAGAAGGCGACCGGCCACTACGGCCAGTGGGATACGGCGGCAAAGTACGTCGATCCCCGCAAGGACTAATAAAAGGAGGATACGAAAATGGCTTTGTTTGAAAGTTACGAAAGAAGAATCGACAAGATCAATGGTGTCCTCGCACAGTATGGCATCAGCTCGGTCGAGGAGTGCCGTGAGCTCTGTCAGGCAAAGGGCTTCGACCCGTATGAAATCGTCAAGAGCATCCAGCCCATCTGCTTTGAGAACGCCTGCTGGGCCTACACCGTAGGTGCCGCCATGGCGCTGAAGAAGGGCGTCAAGACCGCCGCCGAGGCCGCAACCGTCATCGGCGAGGGCCTTCAGGCCTTCTGCATCGACGGCTCCGTCGCCGACGACCGCAAGGTCGGCATCGGCCACGGCAATCTGGGCGCAATGCTGCTGTCGGAGGAGTCGAAGTGCTTCTGCTTCCTCGCGGGCCACGAGTCCTTCGCCGCCGCCGAGGGCGCAATCGGCATCGTCAAGAATGCCAACAAGGCGCGCAAGACCCCGCTGCGTGTTATCCTGAACGGCCTTGGCAAGGACGCCGCACAGATCATCTCCCGCATCAACGGCTTTACCTATGTGCAGACGCAGTTCGACTATTACACGGGCGAGCTGAAGATCGTCCGCGAGATCCGCTATTCCGAGGGCGAGCGCGCCGACGTGCGCTGCTATGGCGCGGACGATGTGCGTGAGGGCGTCGCCATCATGCACAAGGAGGGCGTTGACGTCTCCATCACCGGCAACTCCACCAACCCCACCCGCTTCCAGCATCCGGTCGCGGGCACCTATAAAAAAGAGTGCGTCCAGCTGGGCAAGAAGTACTTCTCCGTCGCGTCCGGCGGCGGCACGGGCCGTACGCTGCATCCAGATAATATGGCCGCGGGTCCCGCCAGCTATGGCATGACCGACACCATGGGCCGTATGCACTCCGATGCGCAGTTCGCAGGTTCGTCCTCTGTTCCGGCGCACGTTGAGATGATGGGCTTCCTGGGCATGGGCAACAACCCCATGGTCGGCGCCACCGTCGCAGTTGCTGTTGCCGTCGAAGAAGCAATGAAGAAGTAAGATTCTGAACCGGCAGTGTTCAAAATTCTTCTGATCACAGAATAAAACAGGGAAGCATGTCCTTTCAAAGAAATGAGAGGGGACATGCTTCCCGTTTTTCGTTCTGTTGTTGAAATGCTTTGCCTGACATGATAGCATGGTTTGTGTGCAAAGGATTGTGTGCTTTGCGTCCATATTAAGAAAAAACAGGTAAAAGCTGTTATGCAATTTTGAAACAAGATAAAAGAAAGGCCAGATTTTGGACCGTTAAATTACACAGCGGGTACAAAAAGCCGTGCGCTGCAACGCAGCGCACGGCTTTTTGTGTTCCGATATCAGCGCCAGGCAAAGGTGACCATGCCGTAGATGTAGATGAAGATGATTGCTACGGGGACGACATACCGGAAAACCGGCTTCATCCACGCCTTGACCTTCAGACCCTTGCCGGCGTTCGCTTCGGCAACGAAGTTGTCCCAGCCCCAGCCGATTTTGTTGCAGCAGAACAGCGCGAAAATCAGCGAGCCGAGCGGCAGAATGTTGTTGGAGACAAGGAAATCCCAGAAATCCAGCCACGCGGTGCCCGCGGCGAACGGCTGGAATTTGAACACGCTGTAGCCCAGCGCCGTGGTGATGGCAAGCAGAAACACGCCGATGCCGCAGATCAGACAGCCCAGCGGACGGCTCCAGCCGGTCATCTCACGCACCATGGCAAGAATGTTCTCACACACGGCAAGAACCGTGGACAGCGCGGCAAACACCATGAACAGGAAGAACAGTGTGCCCCACCAGCGGCCGCCCGCCATGTGGTTGAACACGGTGGCCATGGTGTCGAACAGCAGGCTGGGGCCGGCGTTGACCTCAAGGTTGTAGGTATAGCACGCGGGGAACATGATCAGGCCCGCGACAATCGCGACAAACGTGTCAAGGACGATGACGTTGACGGATTCGCCAAGCATGGTGCGCTCCTTGCCGATATAGCTGCCGAAAATGGCCATGGAGCCCATGCCGACGGACAGAGTGAAGAATGCCTGATTCATCGCGCCGACGACAACGCTTCCGGTGATTTTGGAGAAGTCCGGAACCAGATAGAATTTCAGACCCTCGGCTGCGCCGGAGAGCGTGAAGCTGTGGATTGCCAGAACGATCATCAGAAGCATCAGCAGCGTCATCATGTACTTGGTGATGCGCTCAAGACCGCCCTGGAGATTGAAGCACAGGATGCCGAACGCCAGAACGACGGTGACGGCAAGATAGGTGACATTGATCGTCGGATTTGTGATCATGGGGACGAAGCCGAGATCCTGTGTCTGGCCGGTCAAAAAACGCGTGAAGTAGTAGATGATCCAGCCGGTGACGACCGTGTAGAACGCCATCAGCGCGATGTTGCCGAAAAACGACACATAGCCGTGAAGGTGCCATTTCTGCTTCGGACGCTCCAGCTTGTGATACATGCGGATGGGGCTTGCCTGCGCGGCGCGGCCGACGCTGAATTCCATCGTCATGATGGGCAGGCCCAGAATCAGCAGGCACAGGACATACAGCAGCACAAAGCCGCCGCCGCCGTACTGGCCGCACATCCAGGGGAATTTCCATACGTTTCCGCAGCCGATGGCACAGCCCGCGGACAGCAGGATGAAGCCAAGGCGGGAGCCAAGTTTTTCTCGTTCCATGATTCTCTCTCTTTCTCATTTTAATTATGCAAAGCATAAATGTAATACAGTTATAACAAATGAATGCGAAAGAGTCAAGCCGCACACGGAAATTTGTACGGATTGCTAACGGCGGACGCAGAACAGAAAACAGACCGCCGCCCGACGGGCGGCGGCCTGAACGATTCAGCAGACTCAGAATACGACAACCAGCAGCATTTTGAACTGCTCCTCGCCGTAGACGGCATGCGGATGGCGGGCGGGCATGACGATCGACTCGCCCTCGTGCAGAATGTGCGGCTCGCCGTCGATGGTGATGCGGCCGACGCCGTCCAGGCAGGCGACAAACGCGTCGCCGCCGGACTCGTGCGTGCTGATTTCCTCACCCTTGTCAAAGGCAAACAGCGTGATGCTCAGCGCGTTGTTCTGCGCAAGCGTCCTGCTGACGACCTGTCCGGCCTGATAGCTGACCTGCTCCTTCAGTGTGACGACAGCCGCGTGATCGATGTTTTTGATTGCGCTCATGGGGACACCTCCAAGTCGATGATAGATGTATCTTACCCTGTTTGCTGGGAAAACCTGTTCGTTTTCCAACAAAAACAGGACAACTGCTTGCGTATGGCGCGCGTTTTTGCTATATTTCAATCAGAATCTGCTGTATATGGAGGGAAATTTTCATGGCGACCGGCAGAGAATATATCGATTTTGTTCTGGAGCAGCTGGAGGGCTTCGGCGCGCTACGCGAAAGAAAAATGTTCGGGGAATACATGGTGTATCTGAACGACCGCCCGATTCTGAGCGTATGCGACAACACGGTGTTCGTCAAAATGCGGCCGGAGCTGGACGAGTGGATGCGGGACGCGGAGCGCGGGTATCCCTACGAGGGCGCAAAGGAGTGCTGGATTCTGGACGTGGAGGACAGAGCGCTTCTGGAGCGGGTCATTCCGCTGCTGGAATCGCTCACGCCGCTGCCAAAGCCGAGGAAGCGGAAGGTATAGGCAGCGGGCAGGCACAATTTGTGCCTGCCGTTTGTGTTTCATCCAAAAATAAAGTGAAAACACTATGCAGCCAGATAATTGTTTTACGCTTTTTCTCCATGTAAAATAGGCGTATCAAAAGAAAGAGAGGAAAATATATGGAAATAGGCGGATGGATTTTAATTATCATTGTAATATTGGCGTGTAATCTGTTTCTGGCGTCGGAATTTTCACAGGCGGCACAGGATAAGGGCTATGGCGACACGAAATACTGGTGGATTTGTTTTCTGCTCGGCATTGCCGGCTGGATTCTGATTGCGGCGCTTCCGGACAGAGGCCGTTTTGCTTTTACCGAAAAGACGGACAGTGAAAAAACGGAGGATGGCGAAACAGCTGCGACAGCGAAGAGCGATTCGGAGCAGTGGGATCTTCTTAAAAAATTTGACTGGCAGTTTGGCTGCGTTTATAGAACGACGGTTGAAAAAAACATTTCGTTTGGGCAGACACAGTTCCTGATTGCCGCAGGCGCAATCAGGAAACAGGGAGAGTATTATTATCTGACTGATGCTGGCAGAGACTATCTGCAAATTTGAATATGAGGCGAGCGTGGGGGCAGGCACAGTTTGTGCCTGCCCCTGCTGCTTATTTGCCGATGAAGGCGGCTGGGTCTACGCTTTCGCCGTTGTGGAAAACGGAGAAGTGCAGATGCGGCTGCTCGCCGATTTCCAGCAGTGCCGTCGCTCCGACCGCGCCGATGACATCGCCCGCGCTGACGCTGTCGCCCGCACGGACGGTGGGCATGGCGGCCAGATTGGCGTACTGCGTGCTGTAGCCATCCGGATGGGAGATCACAACCGTGGTGCCCAGATACTCGTCGTCATAGACGGCTGTGACGGTTCCGCCGCACGACGCCTTGACCTGCTCGCCGGCCGCGGCGGACAGATCGACGCCGTCATGCGTGCGCCAGTCGCGCGTGGTGACGTTGTAGCTCAGCTGGTCGACGCTGTAGTCTGCGATGGATGCGCCGCTGATCGGCCAGACGCGGACGGAGGCCGCGGCCTGCCGTACCGACTCGTCGGGGTCGACAATTGCGGCAGTTTCCGCCGTTTCCTCCCTGTCGGAGGCGGCGGAGCCGCTCGGTCTGGCCGGTGCGGACGGCGTCTTTTCGCCGGACGGAAGCGTGGCCTGCGTCGCCACGGACAGTGTTTCTTCGTTCAGGGAATTCTTTTCCGAAATCGTACTGGATACAAAAATATAGCCCGAAATTCCGACTGCAAGAATGCACAGGAACAGGACTATGTAGTAGCCCTTTTCCTGAAAGAATTTCCGGAACGCGCCGGAGTTGGATTGCTCATGATTGTTTGGCATATAATGCACCTCCGTGATTGAGTATCGCCCGAATCCACGGCGCTTATACCGAAACGGAAGAAAATTTTGAAATATATGGGAAAGCAATGTTTCAGAGCAACACCGCACAAACGCGGCAAAGCGCGCCGGCGCAATTTGCGGTGCTGCCCCGATATAAAATGCGCCCGCAGGCAATGCCTGCGGGCGCGGAGAGCGGAGCGCCGTCAGACGGCGGAACGGCTTGTCCGCTCATAATACGTTTCCTGAAAGTATTTCAGAATCCGGCTTCGGGTGACGATGCCGATAAAGGCGTTTTTGTCGTCGATGACGGGGACAAAGTTCTGCTCGGCCGCAACCGAAAGCAGATCCTCGACGCGGGTTGTGACCTTGACGGGCTGGATGGTGCGGCGGTGTGTGATCTCGCTGATGCTGTGCTCCTCGGTCTGGCGGATATCCATCACGCACAGACGCTTGAGCGCCCACAGAAGGTCGCCCTCGGTCAGAACGCCGCAATAGGCCCCGTCCGCATCCAGCACCGGAAGCGCCGTATAGCCGGAGTTTTCCATGCGCTCCATGGCCTGACGGATGGTGTCGCCGGAATCAATATAGGAACACATGGCCTTGGGGGTCAGGAAAAACAGAATGTTCATATGACATACACCTCGTTCTTATTCTAGCATAGATTTCGGGCGGGTGCGTGTCCAAATTGTGAATTTACCGGCCGGAACCAGCAGCGGAAAATTGTGCATATTGCCGAACAGTAAAACGCTGGCGCTGCCATCCGGCAGCGCCAGCGTACTTCAATTGTGCGATTTTCAGTCGTCCGCAGAGGCGGCGGTTGCGCGGTCAAAGATGTCGGTGACCTCTTTTTCGGGCGCCTTGTCCAGAAGCGTTGCGACAACGGTGATGAGCATGCCCGCGGCAAAGCCGGGCAGCAGCTCGTACACGCCGGTGGAGCCGGAGAGGAAGATGTACCACAGCACGTCGACCAGCGCGCCGCCGACAACGCCTGCAATTGCGCCCTTATAGGTCAGACGGCGCCAGAACAGCGACAGGATGACGACGGGGCCGAATGCCGAGCCGAAGCCGCCCCAGGCGTTTTCGACCATGTTCATGATGGCCTGTGCGCCCTCGCCCTTGCTGGAGGCAATCAGGAACGCGACGACCGATACAACCAGCACGACCAGACGGCCGATCCACAGGATTTCCCGATCACTGGCGTTCTTGCGGAAGATGGGACGATAGATGTCGGAGGTGAACGAGCTGGACGCGACCAGAAGCTGGCTGTCGGCGGTGGACATGGAGGCAGCTATGATGGCGGCCAGCAGAACGCCGGCGATAAAGGCGGGGAAGAGCTTGCGGGCCAGCGTGATAAAGACCATCTTCTGCATGCCGGCGGGCAAAAGCTCGTCCGCGACCAGCATACGGCCAAAGTAGGAGATCAGGCACACTGAACCAAGCGACAGGACGACCCAGATGATGGCGACGGTGGCGCTCTTTTTGACCATGGACGCCTTTTCGATGGACATGAAGCGCACCAGAATGTGCGGCATGCCGAAATAGCCGAGACCCCACGCAAGACCGGAGGCAATATCCTGCCAGCTGGAGGAGAACAGGTTCTCACCGAAGGCGTAGACGGTGCCGTCACTGCCGGTATAGACCTTTGCAAGCAGGCTGGTGTCCAGCGTCTGGGTGGCGACGATTACGATAGGGATGGCCAAAACGGCGATGAGCATCAGAAGGCCCTGGAAGAAGTCGGTCCAGCAGACGGCCTTATAACCGCCGAGGAACGTATAGACAATGATGATGAGCGCGAAAATCAGCATTGCGGTCATGCCGTCAAGGCTGGGGAAGATGGTGGTGAACACCGTGCCGCCCGCGACAAAGGCGGAGGCGACATAGATGGTGAAGCAGACAAGGAAAATCACCGCGCAGATGACCTGAAGGGTCAGGCTCTTTGCCTTGAAGCGGTTGGAGAGATACTGTGGCAGGGTGATGGCGTCGTCCGCCGCCTCGGAGAAGCGGCGCAGCCGCCGCGCAACCAGAATCCAGTTGGCCGCCGTGCCGAGACCAAGGCCGATGCCGATCCAGATCTTGCCGAAACCAAAGGCCAGAATGCTGCCGGGCAGGCCCATCAGCATCCATGCCGACATGTCGGACGCCTGCGCGGACATGGCTGTGACCCACGGGCCCATGCTGCGGCCGCCGAGGAAGTACTCCTTTTCGCCCGCGCCCTTTTCGCGGAAGAAGAAAAACACGCCGATGCCGAGCATCAGAACAAAATACAATACAAACGCAAGAACTTCAGAATTCATGGATACCGCTCCTTTTCCGGAAGAGCTCTGATACAGGGCGTTTCTCCGGCTTTTCTTAATCACGGGCCAGATCATACCATATCTGAAAATAGACTGCAACACAGAACGCGGTATGGAATAGATTCCATACCGTGCAACAAAATAAATAAGAAAATGCTGTATTTTCAATGAATTTTTAGCAGACTGCAGTTCAGACTGTATTTCATACGAAAAATAGATTTGAAAAATTTTACGCGCGATAGGTCGACAGCATGCGCGGCAGAACCTCGGCTGAGTAGCTTTTCAGACTGTAGTTGCCGCCGCAGATGCACCAGTCGTACATCAGCGCGCGCTCGCACAGGGCATAGAGCTTGGACAGCTCACTGACGGTGGTGTCGCTGCGGATCTCGCCGCGCTCCAGCCCCTCCAGAATGATCTGGCGCACGACACGGTAGTATGTCCGGTCGAGGTCCAGCAGATAGCGTTCGCCCTTGGTGATGAGCTGCGTGGAAAACAGCCGCGCCAGCAGCTCCAGCGACACGGTGTTTTCAATCATGCTGAACAGCTCGCGATTGAGATAGAGCAGCTTGTCGATGCTGTTCATCGCGGGGTCCAGCGTCGGCATCAGCTCCTCGTATTTTTCGTCGAACAGGAACGACAGCGAGCTGAGCAGCGCGTCCTTGCCCTCAAAGTAGTGATAGAACGAACCCTTGGAGGTCCCTGATTCTTCTACAATATCGTCGATTGTGGTATCGTCATAGCCCTGCTCATAAAACAGACGCCATGCGGCGGAAACAATCTTTTTCTTCGTAGATTTTGCCTTTTTTGTACGCATACTGTAAGCGCCTCCTATGAAAAGTCCGGACTTTGTTCTTATTTTAGCACACACGCACGCCCGCCGCAAGAGCGGCAAATTCTGAAAAATCCTGAAAAAACGCAGAAAGGGCTTGACTGTGAACAGGGTTCACACTGTATACTGGACACAGAAAAAACGGGAGGGATGCGCATGACGATCGGCGAGGTGGAACGGCGCTGCGGCATGGAGCGGGCGAACATCCGCTTTTATGAGCGCGAGGGGCTTCTCGCGCCCGAGCGGCGTGAGAACGGCTACCGCGAGTATACGGAGGAAAACGTGCAGACGCTTCTGCGCATCCGGCTTCTGCGGAGTCTGCGGGTGCCGCTGGAGGAGATCGGCGCGCTGATTCGTGGCGAGCGCGAGCTGGACGACACGCTGCGCGAGCAGCTGGAACGGCTGGAGCACGAGCAGCAGAGCGCCGCGGCGGCAGGTGCGGTCTGCCGTGAGCTGCGCAGTGAACATGCGACCTATCAGACGCTGGATGCGCAGCGCTATCTGGGGCGGCTGGAGGAGGCCATGCACACGCCGGTACCGGCCTGTCCGCCGTGGGACCGTGAGGACGCGGCGCCGCGCTGTCCCGTCCGGCGGTATCTGGCGCGGCAGCTGGACATGCTGATCTGTACGGTGTTGGCGTGTGCGGTTCTGGCCGCGTGCGGCGTGACGCTCGGCAGCGCGGCGCAGGGGTTTGCATGGCTGGCGCTGCTGGTGCAGACCGCGCTGGCGCTGTGCCTTGAGCCGCTTTTTCTGCACTGGTTCGGCGCGACGCCGGGCAAGGCAATTCTGGGCCTGCACATCGAAACGGAGGACGGCACGCACCTGACCGTCAGCGAGGCGTGGACGCGCATGTGGGAAATGGTCTGGTACGGACAGGGCGCGGGGCTTGCGTTTTTCGGCCTGTACCGGCTGTATCAGAGCTTTGTGCGCAGCGATAACGGCGAGGCGCAGCCGTGGGATGACGGTTATATCGTGACGCTGCGCGACCGGAAATGGCAGCGCACGGCGGAGTATCTCGCGGCGGTGGCGCTCTGCTTCTTTACAATTGTCGTACTGACGCTGGCACAGCGCCTGCCGCCGAACCGCGGCCCGCTGACAATGGCGCAGTACGCGGAGAATTTCGCGTACTATGAAAAGTTGCTGGATGTGGAGTTCGAGAAGGAACTCGGCGCGGACGGCGCGTGGCACGAGCCGCAGAGAGAGGATGGAATGATTGTCATATCAATGCATCCCGATGCGATGCCGGAGTACCATTTTGAAATGGAAAACGGCGGCCTCCGGCGTGTCTGGTTTACATACGAACCAAGTGATATGGAGCGTCTGCTTGGAAGCTATCACAGCCAGATGCTGATCTGCGCGCTGAGCCTTGCGGGCGCGCAGCGGCAGAACGGTCTGTTTTCCGGCTTTGCCGCTGCGATGGAGGAGGCGGTTCCCACGGCGCTGACATCGTTTACATTCGAGCAGTACGGCGTGCGCGCAGCGTGCGAGCTTACTTCGAACGGATATTACATGATCGATGACGTCTGCGTGCCGATGGGCGAGGTGCCGCCGGAGGAACGCGAATTTCATCTGCGCTTCTCGGTGGAAATTACGGAATAACTGTGATAAAATAGCGGCGTGAGAGGCTTTTCACGCCGCTATTTTTCTCTTTTCGGAGGTTTTCATATGGTAAGTGGTCAGGTCTGTCTGCGCCGCGGCGAGGACGCGCGCGTGCGCGGCGGCGCACCGTGGATTTTTGACAATCAGCTGGACTGGGCGGACGATACCTGCACGGACGGCTCGGTCGTGGATGTGCTGGACAGCAGAATGCGCTTCTGCGCGCGCGGCTTTTTCAACAGCGGCTCGAAGATCACCGTCCGCGTGCTGACGCGCGACGAAAACGAGCAGATCGACCGCAGCTTTTTCCGGCGGCGGCTGACGGCTGCGTGGGAATACCGCAGAACGCTCGGCTTTTCCGATTCGTGCCGCGTGGTGTTCGGTGAATCGGACGGCCTGCCGGGGCTGACGGTGGACAAATTTGCGGACTGTCTGTCGTTCCAGATCACATCGCTCGGCATGGAGCAGTGGAAGCCGGTCCTGATCGAGCTTCTGGCGGAGCTGTTTTCTCCACAGGGCATCTATGAGCGCGACGATCTGGCGGTGCGCGAAAAGGAGGGACTGCCGCAGACGACCGGCTGCGTCTATGGAACGGTGCCGGAGGAGATTCTCATCCGCGAGCATGACGCAAAAATGCTGGTGCGCATCGCGGAGGGCCAGAAAACCGGCCATTTCCTTGACCAGCAGGAAAACCGCGGCCGCATCCGGCCGTACTGTCCGGACCGGACGGTGCTGGATCTGTGCTGCTGCACGGGGGGATTTTCGGTGCACGCGGCGCTGTACGGCGCAAAAAGCGTGGAGGCGGTGGACGTTTCCGCCGAGGCGCTGGAGCTGGTGCGCAGGAATGCCGAGCTGAACGGCGCAGCGGAAAAAATCACGACGACCTGCGCGAATGTGTTCGATCTGGCGCGCGAATATTCCGACGCAGGAAGGCAGTACGGTCTTGTGATCTGCGACCCGCCTGCGTTTGCCAAGAGCCGCAGGGCGCTGGACGCGGCGTACCGCGGCTATAAGGAGCTGAATCTGCGGTGCATGAAGATGACGGAGGCGGGCGGCTTCCTGATCTCCTGCTCATGCAGTCAGTTTATGACGCCGGAGCTGTTCCTCAAAATGCTGCGCGAGGCGGCGGCCGACTGCGGCCGCGCAGCGCGTCTGGTTGAGACGCTGATGCAGTCGCGCGACCATCCGGCGGCGCTGGCCGCGGAGCAGTCGCTGTATCTGAAGGGATATATTCTGCAAATTCTCTAAAATGAGAATGATTCTTATTTATTTTTCGAAAAAGTGTGATATACTACCAGAGTAAAGCAAACACAAAGTGAAAGGGGTTATGACAATGGAACTCAAGGGCAGCAGAACCGAAGCCAATCTGATGGCGGCGTTTGCCGGCGAATGCCAGGCGTGCGTATCGTATCAGTATTACGCATCCAGGGCAAAAAAGGACGGCTATGTCCAGATCGGCGATATTTTTGAGGAGACCTCGCGCAACGAAAAGGAGCATGCGAAGCTCTGGTTCAAGCTTCTGCACGGCGGCATGCCTGCTACGGAGCTGAATCTGGCGGACGCGGCGCGCGGCGAAAACTATGAATGGACCGACATGTATGCGGGTTTTGCCGAAACGGCGCGCGAAGAGGGCTTTGACGAAATCGCACGGCTGTTTGAGGGCGTTGCGGCGGTTGAAAAGGAGCACGAGGCGCGATACCGCAGACTTCTGGAAAATGTGCAGGGCGGTCTGGTGTTCTCCCGCGACGAGGACCAGATCTGGCAGTGCGGCAACTGCGGCCACGTTGTGATAGGGAAGCGCGCGCCGGAGGTCTGCCCCGTCTGCGCTCATCCGCAGAGTTATTTCCAGATCAAGGCCGAAAATTATTGATCGCAGAGTCAGAGAAGCCGAATAAAAGGAACGCGGCAGGACGTAAATCCTGCCGCGTTCCTTTTGCGAAAGCGAAAAAATAAAGAGGAATCAGAGTTAAGAGACAGTAATACCGCCGTCGGCGACGATGATTGCGCCTCTGCGTTTTTCAGCAGCGGAATGGCGAGGCACTGCGGCTTCAGCGGACGGGAAAACCCCCCGTTCTGCGGCATTGCCGCAGAACGGGGTTTCTGGATTATTTGGTGAGCTTCAGGCGGAAGTCTGCGCCGTCCTTTTCGGACGAGACCTGATAGCCGCTGTTTTTTGCGAAGCGCGTGACGTTTTCCACCGCGCACTGATTATCGACCAGAACCTCCAGCTCGGCCGGAGCGTCCTTTTTGATCGCC
Source organism: uncultured Oscillospiraceae bacterium (assembly GCA_934661735.1). GTDB lineage: Bacteria > Bacillota > Clostridia > Oscillospirales > Oscillospiraceae > CAG-170. Next base: position 12,496 of record CAKUJN010000020.1, on the reverse strand, counting down.
TTCTGCACCATGACGACGGGCATGGGGCAGATGTAGCCTCTGGCGTCGACCATATTACTGCGCCTCCTTCTGACGGGAGTTCAGAATGGAAACAACCAGCAGGACGACGATGCACACGGCCACGGCGACCTTGCCATTGGGGCCGATGCCGCCGACGACAACCTCGCCGGCCTCATTGACGGAGTCGGCGTTGCCGGCAAGCGACAGATTGTGCGCCAGCGCCGCGCCGGTGATCATGCCAAATACGGTGACGGCGGAATCGCCGTTGCCCTCACCTGCCAGAATCAGCTGGCGCAGCGGGCAGCCGCCCAGGAGCACTGAGCCCCAGCCGGCGATGAACATGCCGAGGAAGTTCCAGAGCCACGCGCTGTGCGCGACGGGCTGGCCGGTGAAGCCGAGCTTAAAGCTGTTCAGGCAGAGGTTGCCGATCAGAACGGTGACAAGAATTGCGGCAAAGCCGAGCAGAAGATTGCCGTCCCTGAACAGGATCAGGTCACGGAAGCCGCCGACCATGCAGAGGCGCGAGCGCTGTGCCAGCGCGCCGACGACCATGGCGATCAGAAGTGAGGCGGCGATTGCAGCGTGCTTGGAGCCAGGGCCCTCCTCACTGAATTTCAGCACGGACGGAACCAGCAGCGCGAGCAGCAGCAGACCGATCATGACGACGGGCATGACGGAGCCTTCAACCAGCGTGGCGGGGTAGTTGCGCTTGAGGGTAAAGCCCTTTTTGAGGAATGCAACGCCGACAAGAATACCGGCAATAAAGCCGGCCAGCGCGACAAGCGCGTTGAGGTCGCCACCGCCCAGACGCAGGATCATGCGCAGCGGGCAGCCGAGGAACATCAGCGCGCCGATCATGACGATCATGCCCAGAACAAAACGGGTTGCGGGCGACGAGCCGGACTTGGCGCGGAATTCCTTTGTCGCGACGGACATGATGAACGCGCCGAGAACCAGACCGATGATCTCGGGGCGCAGATACTGTACCTTGGCGGCGCTGTGCAGGCCGAGCGCGCCGGCGATGTCGCGCTCGAAACAGGCAATGCAGAAGCCCATGTTGGCGGGGCTGCCGAGCAGGGTCAGGCCCAGGGCGGCAAGACCCACGGCGACGCCGCAGACAATCATGAGCCAGTTGATCTTTTTCATGACAATCTCTCCTTTTGAATCTCTCATTTAATGTGTGAAAATACGGCGCGGAGGGGGAAATGCCTCACGCGTGATTCTGAAAAAAGAATAACATGGGGCGCTGAAAATGTCAATTTCTGAAATTCGATGATATCGAATTTTGTCCGACCGATGGCGCTGGCACTTTTGGAGGGACACTGCCAAAACGTTTACAAATTATTCAAAAGCAGGGTATTGACAACGGCGGATACTGGTGGTAAACTGCGTTTAGCACTCAGGGATAAAGAGTGCTAAATCAACGGCAGGAGGAATGAGCCATGGAGCTTTCGGAACGCAAGAAGAAAATCCTGCGTGCGATTGTCGATCAGTACGTCCGTACGGCCGAGCCGGTCGGCTCCAAGGCGATTGCCGCCATGCCGGATATGGATTTCTCCTCGGCCACCATCCGCAACGAGATGGCGGAGCTGACGGCGATGGGCCTTCTGGAACAGCCGCACACCTCTGCCGGACGCGTGCCAAGCCCTGCGGGCTATCGGCTTTACGTCGACAAGCTGATGCAGGACTACCGGCTGAGCGTCGATGAAACGAAGAGCATCAATCAGGCCATGCAGATGAAAATGCAGGAGTTTGACAAGGCGATTTCGCAGATCGGCAAGCTGGTTTCCCAGATGACAAATCTTCCGGCGTATGCCATGGCCTCGGCGCCGCGCGCCGTGACCGTCAAGCGCTTTGATCTGATTCTGGCGGACGCGAACAGTTTCATTCTGGTGGTCATGCTCAGCAGCAATCAGGTGCGGAACAAGCTGATCCAGCTGCCGCTGGAAATCAGCGAGGCGGATCTGAAAGTCTTATCGGCGGTGCTGAACGCCAGCCTGACAGAGCTGGACGCCGATCACATCACGCCGGATGTCCTTTCGCGCGTGACCCGTTCGGCGGGAAGCGCGGCGTCGCTGGTGCCGGTGGTTCTGGACTTCACGATGCAGCTGCTGCGCGAGCAGCACAGCGAGGTATACATGACCGGTCAGGCAAAGCTCCTGAACCAGCCGGAATACCGCGATGTGGACAAGGCACAGGAGGTGCTGTCCACGCTGGATGAGGAGATCATCTCCAACCTGCCCGCAACGCTGGATGCGTCGGGCAGAACGCAGATTCTGGTCGGGCCGGAAAACGTGGCGCACGAGCTGCGCGACAGCAGCGTGGTCGTCACGAAGTTTGACATCGGCGACGGCATGCAGGGTATGATCGGTGTGGTCGGTCCGACGCGGATGGATTACGCGCAGATTACTGCGCGGCTGAGCTATTTCGCGGAGAATCTGGGTAAAATGTTCTCAAAGAATCAACAGCTGCCGCCGGCACAGGAGTCGGGCGAAGCGGAAAAATAGGCTTCGGAGGATACAAACATGAGCGAACAGAAGAAAGCCGCGGAAAAGGCCGCGGAGGAAAAGGAAAACGCTGCCGGTCAGGCTGCGGAAGAGGAACTGGTCTGCGAGCAGACCGACGTGCCGCAGCAGGAACCGGAGGAAACGGCGGAAAAGCCGGCAGAGCCGTCCGAACTGGACAAGGCGAAGGCGGAACTGGCAAAGGAGCATGACAGCTACCTGCGGCTGGCCGCGGAATATGACAACTTCCGTAAGCGCAGCCAGCGTGAAAAGGACAGCCTCTACACTGAAATCCGGTCGGAAACGGTGGGTAAATTCCTTCCCGTGTACGACAATCTGGAGCGGGCACTGGCCCAGCAGACCGCCGACGAGGCGTTCAAAAAGGGCGTGGAAATGACGATGAACCAGCTGGTGGCCGTCATGGAAAAGCTGGGCGTCAAGGCGTTCGGCGCGGCGGGCGAGGCATTTGACCCGACGCTGCACAACGCGGTGATGCACTGTGAGGATGAGAGCCTCGGAGAAAACGTCATTGCAGAGGTTTTCCAGAAGGGCTTCATCGTAGGCGAAAAGGTAATCCGGTTTGCGATGGTCAAGGTTGCAAACTGATTCCATATAAATAGAAATCATAATCCATCATTCATTTGTAAACGATTCACATTCAGATATAGGAGGAAAACATTATGAGCAAGATTATTGGTATTGACCTTGGTACAACCAACAGCTGCGTAGCAGTTATGGAGGGCGGCGAGCCCGTTGTTATTGCGAATGCCGAAGGCAATCGCACCACCCCGTCCGTTGTGGCGTTCTCCAAGACCGGCGAGCGTATGGTCGGTCAGGTCGCAAAGCGTCAGGCGGTCACGAACCACGAGCGCACGATCTCCTCGATCAAGCGCCACATGGGCACGGATTATAAGGTTGACATCGACGGCAAGAAGTACACCCCGCAGGAAATCTCCGCAATGATTCTTCAGAAGCTGAAGGCAGATGCCGAGGCTTATCTGGGCGGCACCGTCACCGAGGCTGTTATCACCGTTCCCGCGTACTTCAACGACGCCCAGCGTCAGGCGACCAAGGACGCCGGCAAGATCGCGGGTCTTGAGGTCAAGCGTATCATCAACGAGCCGACGGCCGCTGCACTGGCCTATGGCGTCGATAAGGAAGCCGAGCAGAAGATCATGGTCTATGACCTTGGCGGCGGTACGTTCGACGTTTCCATTCTGGACATCGGCGACGGCGTGATCGAGGTTCTGGCCACCAACGGCAACACCCATCTCGGCGGCGACGATTTCGACGAGTGCATCATGAAGTACCTTGTTTCCGAGTTCAAGAAGTCCGACGGCATTGACCTTTCGAACGACAAGGTCGCCATGCAGCGTCTGAAGGAAGCGGCGGAAAAGGCGAAGATCGAGCTGTCCGGCGTGACCAGCACGAATATCAACCTGCCGTATATCACCGCCGACGCCACCGGTCCGAAGCATCTGGACGTGACGCTGACGCGTGCAAAGTTCAATGAGCTGACCGCGCATCTGGTCGAAGCGACTGTCGGCCCCGTCAAGCAGGCCATGGCCGATGCGGGCCTGACCGCAAACGACATCTCCAAGGTTCTGCTGGTCGGCGGCTCGAGCCGTATCCCCGCAGTTCAGGAAGAGGTTAAGAAGCTGACCGGCAAGGAAGGCTTCAAGGGCATCAACCCCGATGAGTGCGTCGCAGTTGGCGCGGCCATTCAGGGCGGTGTGCTTGGCGGTGACGTGAAGGGTCTGCTGCTGCTGGACGTCACGCCGCTGAGCCTTGGCATTGAGACCATGGGCGGCGTGTTCACCAAGCTGATTGACCGCAACACCACCATCCCCACCAAGAAGAGTCAGGTATTCTCCACCGCCGCTGACAACCAGACTTCCGTTGAGGTTCATGTCCTTCAGGGCGAGCGCGAGATGGCCGCATACAATAAGACCCTCGGCAAGTTCCAGCTGACCGGCATCGCTCCCGCGCCCCGCGGCGTGCCGCAGATTGAGGTCACGTTCGACATCGACGCCAACGGCATCGTGAACGTCTCTGCAAAGGATCTTGGCACCGGCGCCGAGCAGAAGATCACCATCACCGCTTCCTCCAACCTGTCGAAGGAGGATATTGACAAGGCCGTCAAGGAGGCCGAGCAGTATGCGGCGGAGGATAAGGCCCGCAAGGACGAGGTCGACGCGCGCAACGCGGCCGATCAGGTCATCTATCAGTCCGAAAAGACCCTGAACGAGATGGGCGACAAGGTTTCCGAAAGCGAAAAGGCTCCGGTAAAGGAGGCTATTGAGAAGCTGAAGGAGGCTGTGAAGGGCACGGACGTTGCGGCCATCAAGGCTGCGACCGACGAGGTTCAGAAGGCGTTCTACGCCGTGTCTGAGAAGCTGTATCAGAACGCGGCCCCGCAGGGCGACGCGAACGCAAACCCGAACGCCGGCGCGCAGAACGGCGGCAATGACGACGGTGTCGTCGACGCCGACTACGAAGAGGTCAAGGATAACTAATCTGAGATTTCAGTCCAGGCAGGGGCGGATTTTCCGCCCCTCTTGGCTGTTCTCCACCGAAACTGAGGTGAGACACATATGGCAGATCAGAACAAACGAGATTATTATGAGGTGCTGGGCGTAGAGAAAAACGCCTCGGACGCCGAGATCAAGAAATCCTACCGCAAGCTGGCGATGAAGTACCATCCGGACCAGAACCCAGGCGACAAGACCGCTGAGGAAAAGTTCAAGGAGGTCAACGAGGCTTATGAGGTCCTGTCAAATCCGGACAAGAAAGCCCGCTATGACCAGTACGGCTTTGCCGGCGTCGACCCGAACTTCAATCCGAACGCGGGCGCGGGCTTCGGTGGCTTTGGCGGCGGCTTCAGCGGCTTCGGCGATCTGGGCGATATCTTCGGCGACTTCTTCGGCGGCGGCGCGTCAGGCGCTTCGTCCGCGCGCAGAAACGGACCGGCGAAGGGCCAGAACGTTGTCAGCGAGATTGAGATTACCTTTGAGGATGCGGCGTTCGGCTGTGAGCGCGAGATCACCTACAGCCGCGTCGAGCAGTGCAGCACCTGCCACGGCTCCGGCTGCCGTGAGGGCAGCCAGCCTGAGACATGCAGCTACTGCGGCGGCCGCGGCACCGTCCGCACGCAGCAGAATTTCATGGGCATGACCATGCAGTCTACGCAGCCGTGTCCCAAGTGTGGCGGTCAGGGCAAAATCATCAAGGACCCGTGTCCGTCCTGCCGCGGCAAGGGCAAGGTTCGCTGCAACCGGACGCTGCGCGTCAAGGTGCCGGCTGGCATCGACAACGGCCAGTCGTTCCGTGTACGTGAGGAGGGCAATGCCGGATCAAACGGCGGCCCGAACGGCGATCTGCTGGTGACGGTTGCGGTGCGCAAGCATCCGATCTTCACGCGTGACGGCGCGAACGTGCTGTGCGAGATGCCCATCACGTTTACACAGGCGGCGCTGGGCGCGTCGATTGAGGTCCCAACGCTGGACGGCAAGGTGCGCTATACCATCCCCGAGGGGACGCAGACCGGCACGACGTTCCGTCTGCGCGGCAAGGGCATTCCGTATGTCGGCTATAAGACGCGCGGCGACCAGTTTGTCACCGTTGTGGTCGAGACGCCGCAGAAGCTCAACCGCGAGCAGAAGGAGCTGCTGCGCAGGCTGGGCGAGAGCATCGGAGACGATGCGCAGCCGAAAAAGAAAAGCTTTTTTGAGCGCCTGAAAGACAACTGAACATAAAAACGGGAGGCACCGGCGCGCTGCGCCGGTGCTTTTTTACGCGATTTTTTGGCCGCAGAATGCGAAAAAACGGCAGAATTCACAAAAAATTGCGATGAAATTTGACTTATTTCCGAAAGAAAACGACCGCAGCGGGTGGAATTTCCTGCAAAAATACGATATAATATTATCCAAAACAGCGCCGGATACGGCGCGAAGAGGGAGTGATGAACTTGGCGGAGCCGCAATATGTCATTGAAATGCTGAACATCACCAAGGAGTTTCCTGGTATTCGGGCAAATGACAACGTGACGCTCCAGCTGCGGCGCGGCGAAATCCACGCGCTGCTGGGTGAGAACGGCGCCGGAAAATCCACGCTGATGAGCGTTCTGTTCGGCCTGTACCAGCCGGAGGCCGGTGTGATCAGAAAAAACGGCGAGGTCGTCCGGATCAACGACCCGAACGACGCCAACGCGCTGAACATCGGCATGGTGCATCAGCATTTCAAGCTGGTTGAATGCTTCTCGGTTCTGGACAATATCATTCTGGGCGTGGAGCCGAACCGCGGCGGCTTTTTACAGAAGAAGCAGGCGCGGGAAAAGGTTGTCGAGCTGTCCGAGCGCTATGGCCTGCGCGTCGATCCGGACGCGAAGATCGAGGATATCTCCGTCGGCATGCAGCAGAGAACCGAAATTCTCAAGATGCTCTACCGCGACAATGAAATTCTGATCTTTGACGAGCCGACGGCCGTCCTGACGCCGCAGGAGATTGACGAGCTGATGCAGATCATGCGCAATCTGGCGGCAGAGGGTAAGTCCATCCTGTTTATTTCGCACAAGCTGGCGGAGATTATGGCGGTTGCGGACCGGTGCACGGTTCTGCGCAAGGGCCGGTGCATCGGCACGGTCAACACGCGCGAGACGACCATGGAGGAGCTTTCGGCGATGATGGTCGGCCGGCAGGTCAATTTCAAGGTGGACAAGAAGCCGATGACCCCGGGCGAGGTTGTGCTGGACGTGCAGAACCTGACCGTCCCGTCAAAGCTGCACAGGAACGACGCCGTCAGGGATGTGTCGCTTCAGGTGCGGCGCGGCGAAATCGTCTGCCTTGCCGGTATCGAGGGCAACGGCCAGACCGAGTTTATCTACGCGCTGACGGGTCTGGAAAAACAGTCGTCCGGCACAATCACGCTGTGCGGGCGCGATATCATGAAGGCACCCATCCGCGAGCGCTCGAAGGACGGCATGAGCCACATCCCCGAGGACCGGCACAAGCATGGTCTGGTGCTGGACTTCACGCTGGAGCAGAACATGGTGCTTCAGCGCTACTGGCAGCCCGAGTTCCAGAAAAACGGCTTTATCCGCTTTGACGCGGTGCGCGCGTATTCCGACCGGCTGATCGAGCAGTACGACGTGCGCTCGGGTCAGGGGTCGCAGACCATTGTGCGCAGCATGTCCGGCGGCAACCAGCAGAAGGCGATTGTCGCGCGAGAGATTGACAAGGACCCCGAGCTTCTGGTGGCGGTGCAGCCGACGCGCGGACTGGACGTCGGCGCGATTGAGTATATCCATAAGCAGCTGGTCGCGCAGCGTGACGAGGGCAAGGGCGTTTTGCTGGTGTCGCTGGAGCTGGACGAGGTCATGAATGTGGCCGATCGGATTCTGGTCATGTATGCCGGTGAGATCGTGGGCGAATTTGACCCGCGCAGCGTCACCGTGGAAGAGCTTGGCCTGTATATGGCCGGCGCGAAGAGAATGTAAGGGAGGATGGAATGATGAAAAAGAAATCTCTGCTGTCCTCCTCCGGCTTTGTCAGTCTGCTTTCCAGCCTGATCTGCATCCTGATCGGACTGGTGTTCGGCTTTGTTGTTCTGCTGCTGCTCGGCGGCGGAAAGGCGTATACCGACGGCTTCCGGCAGATTCTGCTGGGCGGCTTCTACATGGCGCCGTCCGGTGTCGGCAAGGAGATCGTCACAGCGGCACCGCTGATCATGTGCGGCCTTTCGGTGGCGTTCGCATTCAAGACGGGCCTGTTCAATATCGGCGCGGCCGGTCAGTATACGCTGGGCGCGTTCGGCGCGCTGATTTTCGCGCTGCTGCTGCACGCGCCGTGGTGGGTGTGTCTGCTGGCCGCGACGGTGTTCGGCGCGGTATGGGGCGCAATCCCGGGCATCTTCAAGGCATATCTGAATGTCAACGAGGTCATCACGGCCATCATGTTCAACTGGATCGGCCTGTACGGCTGCAACACGATCATGTACGGCCGCGGCTCCGGCGCAATGTACAACGCCAAGCAGGCGAAAACCTTTGCCGTGACCGGTGAGTCGCTGATTCCCAGCAGGCTGTTCGGGCTGGATATGGCGACGGTGTTCAACTATAAATCCTGCACCATCGCGATTTTCCTGGCCATCATTCTGGCCGTGGTTCTGCATGTGGTGCTGAACCGGACGACGTTCGGCTATGAGCTGAAGGCCTGTGGCTGCAACAAGAGCGCCGCGCGCTACGCCGGCATCAACGAAAAGCGCAGCATCATCCTGTCGATGCTCATCGCCGGCGCGCTGGCGGGCTTCGGCGCGGGACTGTATTATCTGTCCGGCGCGGCACAGTGGATTCCAGGCGACTCCACAGCGCTGCCCAGCGAGGGCTTTGACGGCATTTCCGTCGCGCTGCTGGCCTCGTCCAACCCAATCGGCGCGATTTTCTCCGCACTGTTCATTTCGCATATCACAACCGGCGGCGGCTTTATGAACGCGTCGATTTTCCCGCCGGAAATCGCGGATATCATTTCCGGCATTATCATCTACCTGTGCGCGTTCTCCCTGCTGTTCCGCGGCAGGCTTTCACGGCTTCTGTCGGGCGCGCGCCGCGGGGAAAACGCGAACGCGGAAAAGCCGGATGAGCCTGCGGAAAAGGGAAAGGAGCGTGAGGAACAATGATGCTGATGCTGAAATACGCGCTGCTTTCGGCGACGGTTCTGATGCTGGTGGCGCTGGGCGGCTGCTATGCCGAGCGCTCGGGCGTCATCAACCTTGCGCTGGAGGGCATTATGGTTATCGGCGGACTGGTCGGCGTGCTGGCGCTGAACCTGTTTCCGGCGGACATGGCCGCGGGATGGAAGGTTGCGCTTTCCATTGTGCTGGCGGCGGTTTCCGGCGTTGCGTACTCGGCGCTGCTGGGCTTTTCCGCCATCAATCTGAAGGCGGACCAGACCATCGGCGGAACGGCGCTGAACCTGCTGTCAACGGCAATTGCGCTGGTCGTGGTCAAGCGTGTCAACGGCTCGCAGTCGGCGAAGCTGAGCTATGACAACTCCGCGTTCATGTTCAACATCGGCGGGCTGACGATCAATGTGTTCCTGCTGATCGGCATTGTGCTGCTGATTGCGGCGTATGTCGTGCTGTACAAGACGCGCTTCGGCCTGCGGCTGATGGCCTGCGGCGAGCATCCGCAGGCGGCGGACTCGGTGGGCATCAACGTCTACCGGATGCGCTGGGCCGGCGTGCTGATTTCGGGCTTTCTGGCCGGTATCGGCGGCTTTGCGTATATTGTTCCGGCCGTCTCCACATGGAATTTTGAGGTCGGCGTGGCCGGTATGGGCTTCCTTGCCCTTGCGGTTATGATCTTCGGCCAGTGGAAGCCGACGCGCATCGCGCTGGCGGCGATCTTCTTCGCAATTTTCAAGGCGCTGGCCAATATCTATGACTCGATTGGCTGGCTCAGCGCGCTGAAGCTGACGAAGGAGGTCTACAACATGATGCCGTTTGTGGCGTCGATGATCATTCTGGCCTTTACGTCGAAGAAATCCCGCGCGCCGAAGGCCGAGGGCATTCCCTACGACAAGGGACAGCGATAAAACGCGGCAGGCGGACCGCTGGCGGTTCGCCTGCGCTGAATCTGGAAAAGAGGTATGTTTTTATGCGAATGGTGGATCTGATTGAGAAAAAACGCGACGGCGGTGTGCTGTCGGACGAGGAGATCCGCTTTATCATCTCCGGCTTCACGAACGGGGAAATCCCCGACTATCAGATGTCGGCGTTTGCCATGGCGGTGTTTTACCGCGGGATGGACGACCATGAGACGGCCGTTCTGACCGACGCGATGATGCACTCGGGCGATACCATCGACCTCAGCCGCTTCGGCGATAAGTCGGTGGACAAGCACTCGACCGGCGGCGTGGGCGACAAGACGACGCTGATCGTCGCGCCGATTGTGGCGACGCTGGGCGGCAGAATGGCGAAAATGTCCGGCCGCGGCCTTGGGCATACGGGCGGAACGGTGGACAAGCTGGAATCCATCCCAGGCTTCCGCACGACGCTTTCCGCGGACGATTTCATGCGTCAGGTTGAACAGGTGGGCGTGGCCGTCATCGGCCAGAGCGGAAATCTCACTCCCGCGGACAAAAAGCTCTACGCGCTGCGCGACGTGACGGCGACAGTGGATTCGCTGCCGCTGATCACCTCGTCGATTATGTCGAAAAAGCTGGCCGCCGGCTCGCATTCGATTGTGCTGGACGTGAAAATCGGCTCCGGTGCGTTTATGAAAACACTGGCAGACGGACGGAAGCTGGCCGAAAGCATGGTTTCCATCGGCAAGGCGTGCGGCCGCAGAGTCACGGCGGTCATGACGAACATGGATATTCCGCTGGGCTATTACATCGGCAATGCGCTGGAGGTGATGGAGGCGGTTGAGGTCCTGCGCGGGCGCGGCTGTGCCGATCTGCGCGCGGTATGCGTGGAGCTGGCGTGCAACATGCTGATGCTGTGCAACGGCTGGGACGAGGAAATGACGCGTGCGCGCGTGGAGGACGTGATTGTCTCCGGCGCGGCATTTGAGACGATGAAGAAATGGATTGCCGCGCAGGGCGGCGACGCGCGCGCACTGGAGGATTTCAGCCTCCTGCCGCAGGCGTCGGTCCGCGTGTGCGTCAAAGCGCCGTGCAGCGGTTATATCTGCGCGATGGACACGCAGAAGGTCGGCGAGGCGTCGGCCATTCTGGGCGCGGGACGGCAGAAAAAGGAGGATGCCATCGACTATGCGGCCGGTATCGTCCTGAAGAAGAAAACCGGCGACTATGTCCGCGAGGGCGAGGCCATTGCCGAGCTGTACACAAACCAGAGCCAGACCGTCGCGGCGAGCGAGCAGACGCTGCTGGGCGCGCTGCGCTGGAGCGAAGAGGCACCCGAACGGGAGGCATTGATTCTGGGCATCGTGCGCTGAAACGGATAGATAGACAGGGGAGAATGAATATGGCACAATCCGGCATTATTGTGATCGGCGTGGCCGGCGGCACCGGCAGCGGCAAGACGACACTGGTCAAGGCACTGATCAACCGCTTCGGCGACAACATCACGGTCCTGAGCCACGACAACTATTACAAGCGGCACGACGAGCTGACGTATGAGGAGCGCAGCAGGCTCAATTACGACCATCCCAGCGCGTTTGACACGGATATGATGATTGAACATCTGCGGATGCTCAAGCGCGGCGAGTCGATTGAATGTCCGACGTATGACTACACCATCCACAACCGCGCGGAGGCAGTGCTCCGTGTTGAGCCGAAAAAGGTCATTGTGGTGGAGGGCATTCTGATTTTTGAAAACCGCGAGCTGTGCAGCGAGATGGACATCAAGATCTTTGTCGACGCGGACGCGGACGTACGGCTGTGCCGCCGTATCCGCCGCGACGTGAAAAAGCGCGGGCGGACCATCGACTCGGTCATTGAACAGTATCTGACGACGGTCAAGCCCATGCACGAGCAGTTTGTCGAGCCAAGCAAGAAGAACGCCAATCTGATCGTGCCGGAGGGCGGCAAAAACCTGATTGCGCTGGAGATGATCATCAACCGGATTCAGCGGCATATTGACGGATAACAGCAGTAGCAGAACCGGCCTGTGAGCTTTGCTCACAGGCCGGTTTTCCGGTGGGAGAAATAGAACGATTATTACACTGCTGCGGCAAAAAGAGCAAAGAATGTATTTTCTTACTTGCAGGTAGCGCATTCGCTGTTTGTGGGGAATTCATTTTACGGAAGGCGTGTTATAATTTCCAACGAGGTGAGTGAAATGGATCAAATAAAAATCGGGAAATTTATCGCAGCCCTGCGGAAAGAGAAAGGCTTGACGCAGGAGCAGCTCGGAGAAAAGCTTGGCGTGACCAACAAAACCATTTCCCGCTGGGAGAATGGCAACTATATGCCCGATGTTGAAATGCTGTCGCTGCTGTCAAAAGAATTCGGTGTCAGCATCAACGAACTTGTAAG
>CAKUJN010000019.1 GCA_934661735.1 uncultured Oscillospiraceae bacterium | reverse complement strand
TGCACCCGCAAGGGGTGGGCCGCATCCGTAGCGCTCCTTCGTCGCTGACGGCTGCGCTCGCCATCGGCCCCTACGGAGAGTGAGAACTCTGGCGCAACAGAAAAGTAGGCCGTCGGAGACACGGCTGCGACGCTGCCGCACGCACGGCAGTTCGGTGCAAACCGAAAAAGGAGGGCTACAACGATGCGAAAACCGATTACTGCGATTCTGCTTCTGATGCTGGGCCTGCTCACGGTGCTGAGCGGCTGCACGCCGGCTGTACCGGCCGCAGACGCAGAACCGGAAACTCCCGCGGCAGAGTCCCCGCGACCAGAGGAAGTGCGCGAATCCGTGACATTTCCGGCAGCGTCTGCGCTGCTGGACGGGGCCTGCGAACCGTTTGCGCCGCTGGCGGACGATGGCAGCAGGCAGGTCACAGTGCGCTATACCGATGCCGGTGATGCGCGGGAGGCAGTCTATGCGCTGACGGAAACGCCGGAAGAAACGGGCGGACCGACGCTGACGCTCCGGCGGGAATGGCTGCTCAGCTCTGTAATTTATAAACCGTGCAGGCCGGTTACGGACGCGGCGGCGCGCGCATGGCTGCTGGATATGATAGACCAAGCGGATTTTCAGCCGGAGGAGACCGACACGCCGATGTGGAGCATGGTTCTGGACGTAAAGGATGCCGGAACAGAGCGGACGTACTATATCTGCGCGGACGGCACGCTCTGCCGGCAGTCACCGGAGGGCGCGTTTGAGACGGCGGCACAGGCTGTGGACTATCTGCGGCTCAGCGCACTGGCGTATCAATATGCCGCAGACGCAGACGATATCGGCGCGTTTCCTGCATACGGCTGGCTGAATCGGGTCGAGCTTGAGAAGTGGGAAACGCCACCAGCGGCGTATGCGGACTGGTGGGAGGAAGCGTTTCCGCTTCCGCCTGTGAGTCATTACCGGCTCTGTGTGCGGAGCGAGGACTTTCACGCGGATCTGGACCGTGCACAGGCAGATGTTTTGCTGACGGCGCTGTTTGGCGAAACCGGAAACGGCGGCGCAATGCTGCCGGAGTTTACGGCGGCGGAGCTGGACTGGTCGCCGGAGAGCAGTGGCGTCCGGCTGACTGAGTATCTGCTGATTGCGGGAACGGGATATGACGGCGCGCCGCAGTATCCGGACGGCGTGATGCGGCAGACGCTCTATCTTTATCCGGACGGCACTGCGGCAAGGCTGCCGCTGGCAGGGCCGAGCTACTGGCACTACGGCGCGGGCGGTGTGGAGTCGGTTACGCCGTCATGGCAGCGCGCCGCGGTTGCGGCGAAGGCGTTCGCGCCGGAGACGCTGGATGCGTGTCTGCGCGGCCTGGAAAATATGCAGGCAGGGGAAAATCCATGAAATTGAAAAATTTCAGCAAATAAGCTGAATTTTGCGTGAAGTGCTTTTGCATGCTTCTGTTTCTGATGCGGCGTATGGCTTCATTGCGGGCAGCTGATCCCGCAATTCTACAGTCAAAGAATATTTCCCCTTTCTTTGCAAAGAATATGAGTGCAAAGAACAAGTATTGGAGGAAGCCACTTATGAAGGCAACTGGTATTGTCAGAAGAATCGACGATCTCGGCCGCGTCGTCATTCCCAAGGAAATCCGCCGGACACTGCGTATCCGCGAAGGCGACCCGTTGGAGATTTATACGGAAAAGGACGGCGAGGTCATTTTCAAAAAGTACTCGCCGATGAGCGACTTGAGCGACTTTGCCGCGCAGCTGTGCGACTCGATCGGCAAGAACACCGGCCACATCGCCGCGGTGTGCGACCGCGACAGCATCATCGCCGTGGCGGGCGCGCCGCGCCGCGAGCTGATGGACAAGCGCAGCTCGCAGGAGCTTGAACGCCTGATGGAAGCGCGCAAGATCTACCGCTATCAGGACGGCGAGGCGAAAATCCGCGTCTGCGACGGCGCGGACCGCTATCATCTGGGCGTCGCGGCGCCCATTTTGTCCGAGGGCGATCTGATGGGCTGCGTCATGCTTTTGCTGGAAAACGGCGATGCGCCGCTTGGCGAGTCCGAGCAGAAGCTGGTCCAGACCGTCGCCGGATTCCTTGGCCGGCAGATGGAAAACTGACGAAAAATCCATCGCAGAGCTTCTGCGATGGATTTTTTGCGCGCAGGGCGCGAAATATACCGGATCTGAAACGGCGGCAGAAGATATCCCCGCTTCCGGATGCAGCCCAGAAAAAAACAGTAGCGCTTTTTTTCAGAATTTGTTATACTATAAAATTGGAAAGCAATCGGTACGGATTTCGGGGAGAATGTGATGAGATTTGACGGATTTTGCGGCAATGCCGGACTGAAGCAGCGGCTGAGCGCCGCGTTCGCGCAGGGGAAAATTTCCCACTGCTATCTCATCTGCGGCCCCGACGGTTCCGGAAAGCACACGCTGGCGAGGATACTGGCGGCGGCGATGGAATGCACCGGCGCGGGCGAAGCGCCCTGCGGTGTGTGTACGGCCTGCCGCAAGGCGTTTGACGGCCAGCACCCCGATATTATCACGGTGGACGATACGGAGCACAAGAACGTCTCCATCGACGTCATCCGCGACGCGCGGGCGGACATGTTCATCCGCCCGAATGAGGGAAAGCGCAAGATCTATATTCTTCCGCGGGCGCAGGATATGCTGCCCGCGGCGCAGAACGCGCTGCTGAAGATTCTGGAGGAGCCGCCGGAATACGGTGTGTTCCTGCTTTTAAGCACGCACGCGGAAAAGCTTCTGCCCACCATCCGCAGCCGCTGCGCCGAGCTGCACCTGTCCCCCGTCGGACAGGAGGAGGCCGCCGCGTACTTACAGCGCCGTCTGCCGCAGCAGCAGCCGGACGCGATTCGTTCGGCCTGCGTCCGCTCGGGCGGATTTCTGGGGCAGGCGCTGGCGCTTCTGGAAAGCGGGAGCGCGCCGCAGACGGCCGAATTCGCCGCGGCCTATGCCGGCGGCGATGCGCTGGCGCTGCTGCGCGTGCTGCTGCCGCTGGAAAAATACAAGCGCACCGAGCTGCTGCCGGTTTTGCAGCAGTGGCGCGCGCTGGTGTGCGACGCGCTGAGCGCCAAGAGCGGCATGCCCGCCGCCTCGCCCGAGGCCGCGATGCTGAGTCAGAGCCGGACAGGCGCGCAGCTGCTGGCCGCGGCGCAGGATTTGCAGGAGGCCATGGACGATCTGAATCTGAACGTGGGCACGGGCGCTGTGGCCGGATGGCTTTCCACACGGCTTCGATAGCATACAGGCGCGCCGGCGCCTTGGCAAAGCCTCGGATAAACGCATTACTTGCCGCCGGACGGCGGCAGACAGGAGATACACATGGATGAATATACCAAGCTGCCGGACGAGCTGGAGCCGGCAGAGCACGCGCAGGCGGCAGACGGACAGAGCGAATCGGATGACAAAGCGCAGGATGCGCCCCAGAGCGTACCCGCCGTCGTCCGTCAGACCGTGACGGTGGCGGACATCCGCTTCCGCAACAACGCGAAAACCTATTATTTTGACCCCGCCGGACTGACGCTCCGCGCGGACGACCACGTCATTATGGACACGTCGCGCGGCGTGGAATTCGGTTACTGCACCTGCGGCAACCACGAGGTTCCTGCGTCGGAGATTGTGCCGCCGCTGCGCAAGGTGCTTCGCGTGGCGACAGCACAGGACGAGCGCGTCAACAACGACAATCAGGAACGGGAAAAGCGCGCGTTTGACGTGTGCCTGCAAAAAATCTACGACCATAAGCTGGACATGCAGCTGGTCTCGGCCGAGTGCGCCTTTGACGGCAGCAAGATTCTGTTTTTCTTCACGGCCGACGGACGCGTGGACTTCCGCGAGCTGGTCAAGGACCTTGCCTCGGTGTTCCGCACGCGCATTGAGCTGCGCCAGATCGGCGTGCGCGACAAGGCGAAGATGGTCGGCGGACTCGGCGTGTGCGGCCGTCCGTTCTGCTGCAAGCAGTTTCTGGACGATTTCCAGCCGGTATCGATCAAAATGGCCAAGACCCAGAATCTCAGCCTGAATCCGACGAAGATTTCCGGCGTGTGCGGGCGGCTGATGTGCTGCCTGAAATATGAGCAGGACGCGTATGAGGACTTGCTGCGCACCGTGCCGAAGAACGAGTCCTTTGTCGATACGCCCGACGGGCGTGGCACGGTGACGGAGGTCAATCTCCTGCGCCAGAGCGTCAAGGTGCGTATGGAGGACCATCCGGAGACGATCGGCTGCTATAAAAACTGCGACATCTGCGTGCTGCGCAGCGGCAAGGCGCGCAAGAACGATCCGCCGATTCCGAAGGATCTGGCCCCGATTTCCTCGCGTCCGCGTCCGGCGCGGAAGAAGGAAGAGGAAGAGATGGAGACGCTGCCGGAGCTGATTTTCTCCGGCGCATATGCCGAGCTGAACGACTTTACGCCGCGCTCCGAGCCCGCGCCCGAGGCGCCGCAGACGCCGCCGGCGGACGAGCGCGAAGCGCCGCGCCGTTCCAGACGCCGCAGAGGCGGCAAGGGCCGCGGCGGTCAGAAGCAGCCTGCCGCGGGCGGCGAGCAGAAGGCGCCGGAGCAGAAGCCCGCCGCGCCGAAGGAGCCGCGTCCGGAAAAGCGCCAGCCGCAGCCAAAGTCCGCCGCACCGGCGGAGAGCGCGCCGGAGGGTGAGGCAAAGCCGCGCAGCGGCAATCGCCGCCGCCGCTACCGCTCGCGCCGTCCGAACGGCGGACAGGGCGGTCCGGCGGGAGGCGCGCCGAATACCGGTGAATAAAGCCCTCGCGTCCGTGTGAGACAGCATCTCACGCGGACGCGTTTTTTCTGAAAAAACGGGGATGCTAAGGGCGGCATAAAATGTGCCGGACGCGTGAAAAAAAGATTTATTTTTGCAGTGGATTGTGCTATGATTACTACAAATTTTTTGCAGGCAGCCGAGCTGCCGGAAAATAATTAAGGAGGTAGTCACATGAAGTTCTCGAGCAAAGTGCTTCGCTGCTATCAGTCGCCCATGCGTAAATTCCACCCCTATGCCGTTGCAGCAGCCGCTGCCGGCAAAAAGATCTATCATCTGAATATCGGTCAGCCGGACATCGAAACGCCGCGTGCATTCTATGACGCGCTGCGAAGCTTTGACGAGCACGTTCTGGCCTATGCGCCGTCTCCCGGCATTCCGGTGCTGATCGACGCGGTGTGTGACTACTATCAGAAAATCGGCGTGGATTGCAGGGCCGAGGATGTGCTGATCACGACCGGCGGCAGTGAGGCGCTGCAAATCGTGCTCAGCTGCGTGCTGGACGAGGACGACGAGATCATCGTGCCCGAACCGTTCTATCCGAACTATAACACGTTTGTCGAGACAACCGGCGCGCACATCCATCCCATCCCCACCACGCCGGAAAGCGGATATCACTATGCCGAGGCGGAAAAGCTTGAGGCGGCGCTGACGCCGCGCACGCGCGCGATTCTGCTGAGCAATCCGGGCAATCCAACCGGCACGGTTCTGACGCGCGAGGAGATGGAAATGCTGCTGGCCTTTGCACGAAAGCACGGGCTGTTTTTGATTGCGGACGAGGTCTACCGCGAGTTTGTCTACTCCGGAGAGGCGCTCAGCTCCTTCGGCCAGCTGGACGGCGGCGCGGAGAATCTGATTCTGATCGACTCGGTTTCCAAGCGCTTTTCCGCCTGCGGCGCGCGCATCGGCTGCATCATCAGCAAAAACCGCGAGCTGCTGGGCCATGCGCTGAAATACTGTCAGGGGCGGCTTTCCGTCGCGACGATCGATCAGATCGCGGCCGCCGCGCTTTACAGCGTGGACGCTTCGTATTTTGACGCGGTGCGCGAGGAATACCGTCTGCGCCGCGACACGGTCTATACAAAGCTCATGCAGATCCCAGGCGTCGTGTGCGAGTGCCCGAAGGGCGCGTTTTACATGATGGCGGCGCTTCCGGTGGACGACGCGGAGGCGTTTCAGCAGTGGCTTCTGGAGGAATTTGACGACCATGGCGAAACGGTCATGTTCGCGCCAGGAAGCGGGTTTTATAAGACCGAGGGCCTTGGGAAAAACGAGGTCCGCATCGCCTACGTCCTGAACCGGAAGGACGCGGCGCGCGCGATGGACCTGCTGGCGCTGGGCATTGCGCAGTATAACGCACGGTAATGCAGAGCGGCGGCCCTCACATGTGTGAGGACCGCCGCTTTTCCGGCGAAAGCGGGCAGAAGGGCGGCAGACCTGCCGTCGGAAACCGGCTTTACCGCATTCGCGGGATGTGGTATAATATCCCGAAAGGATTATGAAAGGGATGGGCTTATGGAGCTTTTCGAGCAGCGGCGGCTGCCGGTTGCGTTTTTCGATTCCGGTCTGGGCGGCATCAGCGTCCTGCGGCAGACGGTGCGCCTGCTGCCGCATGAGAATTATCTCTACTACGGCGACTCGCTGCACGCGCCCTATGGCGTGCGCGACGCGGACGATGTGATACGCCTGTGCGACGACGCGGTGCAGCTTCTGCTGGCGCGCGGCGTCAAGGCGCTGGTCATCGCATGCAACACGGCCACCTCCGCCGCGGCGCAGCATCTGCGAAGCGCGTATCCGGAGCTGCCGATCATCGGGACCGAACCGGCGCTGAAGCCCGCGGTCGAGCACCATCGCGGCGGCCGGATTCTGGTCATGGCGACGGCCATGACGCTGAAGGAGGAAAAGTTCCGCCATCTGCGTGAGCAGTATCAGGACGAGGCGGAGATCATCCCCGTGCCGTGCAGCGGCCTGATGGAATACGTTGAGCAGGGCGTTCTGCGCGGCGAGACCGTTGAGCAGTATCTGCTGGACAAGCTTGAACCGTATATGAAGGTACCGGTTTCGGCCATCGTGCTGGGCTGCACGCACTATCCGTTCCTTACGGCGGCTATCCGGCGGATTGTCGGCCGGACGCCGGAGATTCTGGACGGCAGTCAGGGCGTGGCGGCGCAGCTGCGCCGGAAGCTGGACGAGCGCGGCCTGCTGAATCCGGACGAGACGGAGGGCACGGTGGAATTTCTCAATTCGCTGGACGAGCCGGAAATGCTGGAGCTGAGCCGGTCGCTGTTTGCCTATCAGGAAGAGGAGTAATATGGACGTACAAAACCGTGATTTTTCCGCGCTGGCGGCGGCGCAGCGCGCATATTTCCAAAGCGGCGCGACACGCCCGCTTTCGTTCCGGATGCAGATGCTGGAAACGCTCCGCCGTGTGGTGCGCGAAAACGAGCAGGCGCTGGCCGAGGCCATGGCGGCGGACTTTCGCAAGTCCGCGTTTGAGGTCTACATGACCGAAACGGGCCTTGTACTGGACGAAATCGGCTTTCATCTGCGCCATCTGCGCGGATGGATGCGCGAGCGCCGCGTCAGAACGCCGCTGGCGCAGTTTCCGTCCGTCAGCTTCGTTTCGCCCGAGCCGTATGGCGTGGCGCTGATTCTTGCGCCGTGGAACTATCCGATTCAGCTGTGCCTTGAGCCGCTGATCGGCGCGATTTCGGCGGGAAACTGTGCGGTGCTCAAGCCGTCGGCCTATACGCCGGAAACCAGACGTGTGCTGGCGGAGATGATCGGGAAGAGCTTCCCGCGCGAGTATATCGCCGTGGTGGAGGGCGGACGCGCGGAAAATCAGGCGCTGCTGCATGAGCGCTTTGACTATATTTTCTTCACCGGCTCGCCGTCGGTCGGCCGGCTGGTCATGCAGTGCGCGGCCGAGTATCTGACGCCGGTCACGCTGGAGCTGGGCGGGAAAAGCCCCGTGATTGTGGACAAAACGGCAAACGTCCGCCTTGCGGCGCGGCGTGTGATGTTCGGCAAGGTTCTGAACGCCGGACAGACGTGCGTCGAGCCGGATTACGCGTTTGTGCACGCGGACGTGCTGGACGAATTTCTGGACGGGTGCCGCGCGGCGCTGCGCGAGTTTTTCCCGACGGGCGATTACGGCGAAATGCCGGTTATCGTCAACGAAAAGCACTATCGCCGCGTGCGCAGACTGATGCAGGGCGAGACGGCGGCAGTCGGCGGCGGGTCCGACGACGCGTCGCGCTGGATTGCGCCGACGGTTCTGACGGGCGTCACGCCCGAAAGCCCCGTCATGCGGGAGGAAATCTTCGGCCCCGTGCTGCCGGTCATGACATGGCGCGATATCGGCACGTGCATCGAATACATCACGTCGCACGAAAAGCCGCTGGCGCTGTATCTGTTTACGGCGGACCACGCGCTGGAACGACGCGTGCTGGACAGCTGCTCGTTCGGCGGCGGCTGCATCAACGACACCATCGTCCATCTGGCCACGCCCCATATGCCGTTCGGCGGTGTGGGCGCGTCGGGCATGGGCAGCTATCACGGCAGAAAGAGCTTTGACACGTTCACGCACGAGCGCAGCATCCTGAAAAAGGCGTGCTGGCTGGATCTGCCGATCCGTTATCACCCGTACACGCAGACAAAGGCGCGGCTGCTGCGCCTGTTCCTGAAATAAAGCGGTTTCGGCGGGCAAAGAGTATTCTGACACACAAAACCGGCTCCGGCGCATTTGCGCCGGAGCCGGTCAGTCTGTCGAAAAACCTCGTAGAGTTCGCGCCCGCAGGCGCGAATAAATTGTAAATCGGTTTTATCCGGCGGCGTGTACGTCGGACAAAACACACTACGTGACGCAAGTGTGGAATTTGTGTGCCTACGGCACACAAATTATGCGCGCCGCGTCACGCAACTCTTTCAAACGCGAACCCAGCGAAGCGGATCGCGTTTGAGAGCTTGTCAAAAATGCTTTTTTGACAAGCTCACCGGCTCCGGCGCATTTGCGCCGGAGCCGGTTTGTATCTGTTTTCAGGTTCAGCCGAGGAAGCGGGACAGAAGCGCCGCCAGCTCGGCGCGCGTGGCCGTGCCCTGCGGGCGGAGGTTTCCGTTCGAGCCGCTGATCAGGTTCGTGCCCACGGCCCAGCGCATCGCCTCAAGCGCCCAGCCGCTGACGCTGTCCGCGTCCGGGAATGCGGACAGATCGCGTTCCGGCGCGGCTGCGTCGCGGCCCTTGAACGAGGCGTAGCGATAGAGCATTGCCGCCAGCTGTTCGCGGGTCACGGGTGCTTCCATGTTTGTGCCGTCGGAGATGCCGTTTGCAACGGCCCAGTCACGGCCGGCGGCGTACCACGGCGTGCCGGAGGTGTCCACGCCCTCGTTTCGGGCCAGAATCGTCAGCACCATCCCGCGCGTAACTGCGGCGTTCGGACGGAACTCTGCCGCGCCGGTGCCGTGCATCAGGCTGTTTTCATAGACATAGCGCACGTCGTCATAGAACCAGTCGCCCGCGTTCACGTCCGCGAACGGAAGTTCGTCGTCCAGCACTGGAAGCAGCCCCGCCCACCACGGCAGATCGATTGCGGGCTGTTCATCCTTCGTCCACTTGGCGTAGAGCGTAACTGGCTCCGTAACTTTCGTTTCAAAATCGTATGGCATGGTGCATTCTGGGTCTGTGTACCAGCCGTCGAATTTATAACCGTCCTTTGTCGGAACGGCAGGTTTGTCAATGGGGGTGCCGTAGACCGCATTCATCGTATCGGGATCGCTGCTGTCATCCGTGACGATGCTGACAGTGACGTATTTGTAGAAAATTTTGACATACTTTGCCGCCGAGATTTTTGTATTATCATTCGGCTCAGTCACAACAGCATCCGTGCCATCGGAATTCTCGCTCGTGATCATGATTCTGTCATCGCCAAGGAGAATGGACGGCGGATCAAAGCCAGGCTGAATTGCCGAAACATCCTCGCCAGTATCAGTTGCAATCAATGTCAGTGTGCCAGCATTTACTCTGAGCGTACCATCATAACAAACGGCATAGTTTTTGCCAGTCACGGTAACATTACCGCTATTAACCGTAATACTGTCATAGCAATCAATTGCAGGGGTACCAGCGGCATATTCTCCACAGGCAATTGCGATGCTGCCTTCTCCGCTGAAAATCAGATCATTCGCAACGATGGAGACATCCCCCTCTGCCTCGACCCGATTCTCCCCCACAAGGACGATCTCAAGCGTATCAATATCGTCAGCGTTGATTGGGAAATTATCCGTCGTGGATATCGTTGCGTTTGTCAGCGTCAGAACGCCCTTGTCATTTTCGTTGTCGTACGCAAATTTGACACTGCCGCCGTCACCAAGCACGTCGTCGCAGTTACCATCATTAACCTGCTGACCTAAGATTTCAATGCCATATCCTTGCGTACTACCGGCAAATACCGCCGTGGGCAGAAGCGCCAGCATCATACAGGCGATCAGCAGCATACCGAGCAATCGTTTTTTCATCCTGTGTCCTCACTTTCACACTGTGCGTTCCCGTACCCCGCGGGAAAGCGAAGTCAGAGGGGCACTGCATCGGGATGCGCATCCCGATGCAATGGGGTACCCCATTGCAATGAGTCTCTG
Organism: uncultured Oscillospiraceae bacterium; assembly: GCA_934661735.1. Taxonomy (GTDB): domain Bacteria; phylum Bacillota; class Clostridia; order Oscillospirales; family Oscillospiraceae; genus CAG-170. Next base: position 18,160 of record CAKUJN010000019.1, on the reverse strand, counting down.
GTTTTTCCTATTCGATTGTGTCCACGATTCCCGCCAGCGAAAAGTCATAGCGCATTGCCAGCGCCCGAAACAGCTCCTGCATGACCCGTTCGGCGACGGCGCGGATATCCAGCCCCTCGATGAAGCGCAGGACCTGTTTCGTTTCGTCCTCCGGTACGCGGTAGGCCCGCAGGCTCATGGACAGAAACAGCCGCAGCTTCTTTTCCAGCGTCAGTTCCCCGCCGCACGGGTGCGCCATATATGCGCGCATCATGCCCGCCGAGCCGATTTCCAGCGCGTAGAAGTCCTGCGCGCTCAGCTGGGGCTGATACGCGCCGAAGATGGAATACAGCTCCTTCGCGGTCTCGTGGAAGATATAGTCGGACGCCTCCTGCTGGGTGTAGGCCTCAATGTAGATTTCGCGCAGATTTTCGTTCAGCTCGGTCAACGTCAGCTGAAGCGCCGTCTCCACCGCGTAGACGTACACCGGCGGCAGGGTTGCGCCGGTTGTGCTGCGCGCCATCTGAAACTGGGTGGAGAACATGAACTGCGCCAGCTCGGTCAGCACGCCGTCCTTGGCGCGGAAAATATTCTGGAACGAGCTGTTGGAGACGCCGGCCTTCTGCACGATCTCCGCGACGGTTGTTTTTTTGTAGCCCTGCTCCAGAAAAAGCCTGACGCAGACGGTCAGAATGCGCTTTTTCGCCGGAAGGCTTGCGCTTGTAAGGGCGATGGTGACCAGCTCCTTTGTGTGGCATGTATGCCTCTATTCTAGCATACGGAGCGGGAAAGCGCAAGAGAAAGCGATGGAGGAATTTGGCGTACTCCGACAGACAGAAAACCGCCGCTCTCCGGATGGAGAGCGGCGGCTTTTTGCGAAATCAGAAGATCGGCAGGACGTTGCCGTCGTAGGTGTTGTTGATGTAGTCGCGGACGGCGTCGGACTTGAGCGCCTCGACCAGCGCCTTGACGGCGGGATCGTTTTCATGGCCTTCCTTTACAACGATGATGTTGGCAAAGGTCTGCGCGGCCTCGGAATCGGGGTCCTCCAGCGCGATGGCGTCTTTGGCCGAGGAGAAGCCGGCCTGCAGGGCATAGTTGCCGTTGATGGCGGCAAGGTCAACCTCGGTGGTGACGGTGGGGAGCATTGCGGCCTCAAGCTCGAGGAACTGGAGGTTGTGCGGGTTGTCGACGATGTCGTTCGGGGTGGCGTTCAGGCCGGCGCCCTCCTTCAGGGTGATCAGGCCGTTTGCCTCCAGCAGCTGAAGCGCGCGCGCTTCGTTGGTGGCGTCGTTCGGGACGGCGACGGTCGCGCCGTCGGGGATGGCGTCAAGGCTCTTGGTCTTGCAGGGGTAGATGCCGAACGGCTCATAGTGGATGGCGGCGACGCTGACCAGATGGGTGCCGTTTTCCTCGTTGAACTGATCGAGATACGGCTGATGCTGGAAGTAGTTGGCGTCCTCAAGGCCGTCCTCGACGGCGGTGTTGGGAACGATATAGTCGCCGTATTCGGTGACGACAAGGTCAATGCCCTGCTTGGCAAGCGTGTCTTTCACCTGCGCCAGAATTTCGGCGTGCGGCGTGGAAGAGGCCGCGACCTTCAGGGTGGTGGTTTCGGTCTTGCCCGCGCAGGCGGTCAGGCCCAGGCAGAGCGCCAGCGCAAGGATGAGAGCGAGAATGTTCTTTTTCATGTTTGTTACCTCCATTGAGAAATGTTGCGGGAAAATCAGGACTTTTTGTCCGGATTTTCTTTTGTTATCCGTTTGTCGATACGGGTCGACAGGCGGCTGAACACGGTTTGAATGATCTGCACCAGCACAATCAGCAGAATGATCGTGACCAGATTGACCGAGGCGATTTTCCGCTGATAGCCATAGCGCAGCGCCAGATCGCCCAGACCGCCCGCGCCGATGGCGCCGGCGATGGCCGTATAGGCCAGAATGGTGATGATGGAAATGGAGCCGCCGAGCACCAGCGACGGCACGGCCTCGGGCAGGTAGACCTTGCAGACGATCTGGAGCGGGGACGCGCCCATCGACTGTGCCGCCTCAACGACGCCGCCGTCCACCTCGGACAGCGAGCTTTCGACCATGCGCGCCACAAACGGCGCGGCCGAGACGACCAGCGGGACGATTGCGCCGCGCACGCCGATATAGGTGCCGACGATGGCGCGGGTGAAATCGGTAATCGAGCACATGAGGATGATGAACGGCAGCGAGCGGCCGACGTTGATGATCCAGCCGAGCACCTGATTGACCGGCTTGCACGGCCGGATGCCGTTTTTGCCCGTCAGCGTCAGCAGAACGCCCAGCGGAAGGCCGATCAGATACGCAAAGAACGTCGAGATGAGGAGCATCACAAGCGTACTCCACGTTTCCTTCATCAAAAGAGCGCCATAGGTGCTCCAGAACTCGGCGGAAAAAATCTCAGCTATGACTTTCAATGCTCATCGACCTCCTCTACGGTGATATTGTGCTGCGCGCGCAGATAGCTCAGCGCCTTTGCCGCGTCGTTGGGGTTATCCGGCAGGCTCAGAACCATGGTGCCGAAGTTTTTGCCCTCGATGTTTCGGGTGTCGGCGGCCAGAATGCTCAGCTTCACGCCGCAGTCGATGGCAAGCGAGGCGATCAGCGGCTGATAGACGGCGCTGCCGTTGAAGGAAATGCGCACCGCGCGCGAGGATGCGGGATACTGGTGCGCGCTGACGCCGGCGGGATAGACCAGACGGCGCGCGGCGTCGGTGCTGGGATTGGAGAAGATGGCCTCAACCTCGCCCTGCTCGGCGACAACGCCGTTATCGAGGATGGCGACGCGCGAGCAGACCTCCTCGATGACGCTCATCTGATGCGTAATAATAATGACTGTCACACCGAGCTTGCGGTTCAGATCCTTCAGAAGCGTCAGAATCGAGGCCGTCGTCGTGGGGTCCAGCGCGGAGGTCGCCTCGTCACAGAGGAGCACCTCGGGGTCGGTTGCAAGCGCGCGGGCAATCGCGACGCGCTGCTTCTGGCCGCCGGACAGCTGCGCGGGATACGCGTCCGCCTTTTCCGAAAGACCGACCAGCTCAAGCAGCTCGGCCGCGCGCTTTTTTGCCTGCGCCGCGGGGACGCCCGCAATTTCCATCGGGAAGCAGATGTTTTTCAGGCAGGTGCGCTGCATCAGCAGGTTGAAGCTCTGGAAAATCATCGCAATCTTGCGGCGCATGACGCGCAGCTCGCGCTCGGACAACTTTGTCAGATCCTGATTGTTGATCAGAATCTCGCCCTGCGTCGGCCGCTCCAGCAGGTTCATACAGCGCACCAGCGTGGATTTGCCCGCGCCGGACAGGCCGATGATGCCGAAGATCTCTCCCTTTTTGATATCCAGATTGATGTCCTCCAGCGCGTGAACCGCGCCGCCGTCAAACTGCTTGCTCAGATGCCGGATCTGAATGATGCTTTCACTCATTACAAAACAAATCCTCCGTTTTGGAAATAAAAAACGCCCTGATGCCGATTGCATCAAGGGCGAACGTTTTCTAACGCCGCGGTACCACCTTGGTTCACTGGCCGCTCGCGCGGACAGCCTTAGAAGTGCCAACACACTTTTGCGCGATGACGGGCGCTCCCGTCGCAGCCTGTGCAGCAAAGTGCAGTCGGTGCGCAACTCCAAGACCATGTTCCGCACAGCCCTCCGCGTCCTTTTTCACCAGTCGGGACTCTCTTTGCCGTACCTCTGTGCGTACTCTTCTCTTCATCGTCTTTAGCGGGTGTTCAATTGTTGCCCGTAGTCTACAAAAAACTTTTCCGTTTGTCAAGCGGAAATTTCCGGATTTTTCGCTTTTTCGGAGAGCGTGCGTCATATTCGGATATTATGCACAAAACGAGTGCACCGGATATGTGCAATACTATGAAAAACACCGTCGAATTTCCGCTTGACTTTCGCAACGCAAAGTATTAAAATGAGGCCAACCTGAGACAAACCAGAAAGGAGCCGGTACCATGAAGCGCTTTGATTCGATGTTCAGCTGCAATACCCGCACTGCCACCGATGCGACCTGTGCTGCACCGGCGGCCTCCTGTGCGTCCGAAAACTTCATCATTACCATGGACACTGCCATTCTGGCGGTGTCCATTTTCATTATGATTACCATGCTCTGCCTGTCCGGCATTCTTCTGAAGCTGGCTGCGCTGGTACTGCTCAGCATTCTGTGGACGCTGGTAATTTCCTTTTATTGCATACTGCCAAACAGCAGAACACATTTCACGGCGCCGGAACCGGCGGCCTGAAGCCCGTTCAGACGAACGGCTCTGCTGAATCGGCAGGGCCGTTTTTTCAATGCTTTCACGCTGATTTTCAGCTGAAAAATAAATCAAAAAGAGGTAAGCAAAATGAAAAAGTTCCGTAATGTCATGTGTTTCGTACTGGTGTTCGCGATGCTGATTTGCGGTTTGAGCGCCTGCGCATCCAAGCCGGCTGCTTCCGACACCCCCGCGGCTGAGACTCCGGCCGCTGAAACGCCCGCTTCCGGCGACAGCGCCGCAGCCGATGGTGAAATCACCATCGCCTTCATCGGCAACACCACCGGTGACTATGCGCAGTACGGCATCCCCGTCCGCAACGCCGTCATGCTGTATTTTGATCAGCTCAACGCGAACGGCGGCATCAACGGCAAGAAGGTCGTTGTCAAGGAATATGACGACAAGGGCGACGGCGTCGAGGCTGTCAACGCCTACAACCTGGCCAAGGAAAATGGCGTGACCGCGGTTGTCGGCTCGGTTCTGACCGGTGCGACCGTCGCGCTGGCTGACGCCACCTATGAGGACAACATGCCGCAGATCACCGCCTCCGCCACCGCAACCTCCGTTACCGTGATGGAGGATACCGGCGAGGTCCGCAACAACGTGTTCCGCGCCTGCTTCATCGACCCGTTCCAGGGCCAGAAGATGGCGGACTACGCGGTCAACAAGCTGAACGCAAAGACTGCGGCCGTGTTCTTTGAGACCGGCAGCGACTACTCCGAGGGCCTGAAGAACGCGTTCATCGAAGAGGCCGAGAAGCTTGGTCTGGACGTTGTTGCAACCGAGGCGTTCGCCTCCGGCGACAAGGACTTCAAGGCCCAGATGACCAACATCGCCGCGAAGAACCCCGACGTTGTGTTCTGCCCGATCTACTACGGTGAAGCAGGTCTTGCCGTTACCGCGGCCCGTCAGGCCGGCTGCTCCGCAACGTTCCTCGGCGGCGACGGCTTCGGCTCCGTCAAGGATTACGCCTCCGCCGACGATCTGGAAGGCACCGTCTACTGCTCCGGCTATGCCCCCGGCACCGAATCTGTCGCGCAGTTTGAAAAGGACTACTGTGAGACCTTCGACGTTGAAGAGGTCCCCAACATGTTTGCTCCGCTCGCCTATGACGCGGCCATGCTGATGGCCTACGGCCTGAAGGCGGCCGAGGACGCCGGTCTTGAGGCCGGTACCGACGAGTACAAGCAGGCCGTCATCGACGCCATCAAGAGCGCCGACGGCGTAGAGGGCATCACCGGCTCGTATGCGTTCGACGAGAACAACAACCCCATCAAGTCCGTTGCCATCATCGAGCTGACCGGCGGCGAGGAAGCCTTTAAGGAAATGTATTGATTTCCGGCACGCTGTACATCTGACCGATCGTATTCAATTATAAATTGTTCTCCTCTGCGGTGCGGGAGGGAAGCCTGGCTTCCCTCCGCGCACTGCGGTCTGAGAACGCCGCTCCGGCGCGGCCGGAGATATGATTCCGGCCGTCCGCATCGGCTGACAAGAGCAGAAGCGCGTGCCCTTGTCAACGGATGCGGCGATTCCAGAAAGAAAGGCAGTGAGATTCTTGTCTCTTCTGATTTCCCAGCTTTTTAACGGCTTGCAGACCGGCTCGATCTATGCGCTGGTCGCACTGGGCTACAGCATGGTCTACGGTATCATCCTGCTGCTCAACTTCGCGCACGGCGATATCATTATGGTCGGCGCGTACACGGCGTTTTACGCCATGACCACGTTCCACCTGCATCCGGTTGTCTCGGTTGTGCTGGCCGTCATCACCAGCACCCTGCTCGGCGTGGTGATCGAAAAGGTCGCATATACGCCGCTGCGCTCGGCGCCGCGTCTTTCGCTTCTGATCACCGCCATCGGCATTTCGTTCCTGCTGGAAAACGGCGCGCAGCTTCTGTTCGGCGCCGATACCAAGAGCATGGACGTCATCATCCCTGGCAGTGTGACGCTTGGCAGCGGCATCACGATCAGCTATACGGCCATCGTGACCATTGTTGTCACCATCGCCGCCATGGTCGCCCTGACGCTTCTGGTGCAGAAAACCCGTCTTGGCAAGGCCATGCGCGCCGTCTCCGAGGACATGGGCGCGGCACAGCTGATGGGCATCAGCCTGAATAAGACCATTTCCTTTACGTTTGCGGTCGGCTCGGCGCTGGCCGGCATCGGTTCGGTTCTGTACCTGTGCGCATATTCGCAGGCGTCGCCCACCATGGGCTCGATGCTGGGCCTGAAGGCATTCGTCGCGGCGGTTCTGGGCGGCATCGGCTCGATTCCCGGCGCAATGCTGGGCGGCTTTGCCATCGGCCTGCTGGAGGCGCTGGTCGCGGCCGTCGGCCTGTCCGTGTGGAAGGACGGCGTTGTGTTTGCCATCCTGATTCTTGTGCTGCTGATCAAGCCCACCGGCATTCTCGGCCACAAGGTCACGGAAAAGGTTTAAGGAGGTGCGGAGCATGAAAAAGAAAACAGCCGCCGAACGGCGGAGCACGCTGATCCGCATCCCCATGCCGGTGCGCTATCTGATCAACACGATTCTGATCGCCGCGCTGTGGTTCCTGTTCACGTTTCTGATTCAGAAGGGCGTGATCACCAACTACTGGACCGGTATTTTCATCACCGTCGGCATCAACATCATTCTGGCGGTGTCGCTGAACATGGCCACCGGTTATCTGGGCCAGCTTCCGCTGGGCCATGCGGGCTTCATGGCGGTCGGCGCATATACCGCGGGCATTTTCATGAAGGCAACGCCTGCCGCCGCGCTTCTGAAGGCGGGCGAAACGGGCGCGGTTGTGCCCTACATCATCATTGCCATTGTGCTCAGCGCGATTGTGGCCGGTATTTTCGGCCTGATCATCGGCATTCCGGCGCTGCGCCTGCGCGGCGACTATCTGGCGATCATCACGCTGGGCTTCGGCGAGATCATCCGCGTCATTCTGACGAACATCGACTCGATTCTCGGCTTTGACTTCACCTACGGCGCAGCCGGACTCAAGCGCATTCCAAAATACGCGTCGTTCACGCTGGTGTTTGTGTGCGTGGTTCTGACGTGCTTCGTCATCCACACGATCATGAAATCCCGCCACGGCCGCGCGATTCTCTCCATCCGCGAAAACGAAATCGCGTCGGAGAGCGTCGGCATTCCGACAACCTATTACAAGACGCTGGCGTTCGTTGTGTCGGCCATGCTGGCCGGCGTTGCGGGCTGCCTGTACGCGGGCTATCTCGGCTCGCTCTATCCCTCGACGTTCAAGTTCATGAAGTCCATCGAGATTCTGGTCATGGTCGTTCTGGGCGGCATGGGCTCGATGCTTGGCTCGGTTCTGTCGGCAACGGTCCTGACCGTTCTGCCAGAGCTTCTGCGTTCGGTCGCCGACTACCGGATGGTGGCCTATTCGCTGGCGCTGGTCGTGATGATGATCTTCCGGCCGAAGGGCCTGATGGGCAGCTATGATTTCTCGCTGTCCCGCATTCTGGAAAAGGCGCTCAACGCGATTTTCCGCCCGAATCTGACGCGCGCGAAAAAGGAACCGGAGAAAGGAGGCGCGGCAAATGAGTAAGCCTGCACGTCCCAACACAAAGCTTGTGCCGATGACGACCAACAATCTGCTGCCCGAGCGCGATCTGGGCCGCCGCCCGATTCTGGAGACGCGGCACCTTGGCATCGACTTCGGCGGTCTGGCCGCCGTCAGCGATTTTGACATCGCCCTCGGCCGCACCGAAATCTCCGGCCTGATCGGCCCGAACGGCGCGGGCAAGACCACGGTTTTCAACCTGCTGACCAAGGTCTATCAGCCCACGCGCGGCACCATCCTGCTGGACGGCGTGGATACCGCCGGAAAGAGCACCATCCAGCTCAACCGCATGGGCGTGGCGCGCACGTTCCAGAACATCCGCCTGTTCAAGGAGCTGAGCGTTCTGGACAACGTTCTGATCGGCCTGCACAATGAGATGAAATATGATCTGGCCACGGCGATGCTCCGCCTGCCGCAGTACTGGCGGCGCGAGCGCATTGCAAAGGAGCGCGCGCTGGAGCTGCTGAGCATTTTTGACATGCAGGATCTGGCCGAGCACAAGGCCGGTTCCCTGCCCTACGGCGCGCAGCGCCGGCTTGAGATCGTCCGTGCGCTGGCGACGAATCCCTGCCTGCTGCTGCTGGACGAGCCGGCGGCCGGTATGAACCCGTCGGAGACGAGCGAGCTGATGGAGAACATCGTCAAGATCCGCGACATGTTCCAGATTGCGATTCTGCTGATCGAGCATGACATGAATCTGGTCATGGGCATCTGCGAGGGCATCTGCGTGCTGAACTTCGGCAAGATCATTGCCAAGGGCACGCCGGCAGAGATTCAGGCAAATCCCGCCGTCATCGAGGCGTATCTGGGCAAGCAGAAGGAGGCGTAGAAGATGGCACTGCTGAAGGTCAACAACATTCATGTCTACTACGGCAGCATTCACGCCGTCAAGGACGTTTCGTTCCACGTCGACGCGGGCGAAATCGTCACGCTGATCGGCTCGAACGGCGCGGGCAAGTCGACCGTTCTGAACACAATTTCCGGTCTGCTGCATCCGCGCAGCGGCAGCGTGCTCTTTGAGGATCATGATCTCAAGGGCGTTGCGCCGCACAAGATTGTCGAGCATGGTCTGGCGCAGGTTCCCGAGGGCCGCCGCATCTTTTTGCAGATGTCGGTTGAGGAAAATCTGGAAATGGGCGCGTATACGCAGCCCAGGTCCTCGCTGGACGCGGACATTGCGGACGTGTTCAAGCGTTTCCCGCGTCTGGAGGAGCGCCGCAGTCAGATTGCCGGTACGCTCTCCGGCGGCGAGCAGCAGATGCTGGCCATGGGCCGCGCGCTGATGTCGCATCCGAAGCTTCTGATGCTGGACGAGCCGTCGATGGGCCTTGCGCCGCTGCTGGTCGAGCAGATTTTCGATATTATCCGCGAGCTGCACGCCGCGGGCACCACCATTCTGCTGGTTGAGCAGAACGCACAGGCGGCGCTTTCCGTCGCCGACCGCGGCTATGTTCTGGAAACGGGCCGCATCGTCCTTGCCGGAAGCGGCAAAGAGCTGCTGGAAAGCGACTCGGTCAAGAAGGCTTACCTCGGCGGCTGATTACCGCCAATGAACACCCCCGCCGGAGCCAGAGGCTCCGACGGGGGTTTCTCCGATTTCACCGGAACTGCCGTTTTTGCAGTGTAACTGTCAAAACGGCAGTCCGGTGAAAACGGACAAGTGGACGGACAGGGGCGTCCTCCCCTGCGGAGTATTCAAAAGACCGGCAGCGTGCGGCGCAAGCCACCGCCGGTCCCGCCGCCCGGAAAATTATTTCATTTAAAATGCAACAGCTTTGCCGTTTTCTGCGACATGAAGAGTGTCAGCATGTTGAACACAGAACGAATGGAGGAATGAGACTTGGATGACGCGCAGATCCTCCGCCGGCTCCGGCGGCAGGATGCCGCCGCGCTGGAGGCAGCGATCACGCGCTACGGCGCCTACGCCGCCGCGGTCGTGCGCGGACGCAGCCGCGGCCTTTTGCGGCCCGAGGATCAGGAGGAGATCGTCTCCGACGTCTTTGTCGCGCTGTGGCAGAGCGCGCCGCGCATTTCCGGTACGCAGCTGCGGCCATGGCTCGGCGCGGTTGCGCGCAACCGCACGGTGGAAGCAATGCGGCGGGAGAACGTCTATGTGCCGCTGGAGGATGACGAACCGGCGGAGCTGGGCGAGCTCTGGGAGCGGATGTATGAAAAGCAGCGCTATGCGGCCGTCCGCAGGGCGATGGCGGCGCTGTCCAAAACGGACAGGGAGATTTTCTGCCGCTTTTATGACCTGTCACAGACGACGGAGCAGATCGCGCAGAACATGGGGATGAACGCCTCAACCGTCCGCTCAAGGCTGCGCCGCGGACGGCAGACGCTGCGGGATGAATTATGCAAGGGAGGAAGCATCGATGAAAACGTCATGGGATGAAGTGATGCGCTATGCGCCGTCCGGCAGCTACCGGCCGGAGGCAGAGGCGTGCGATACAGAAAAAATCCGCGCGATGACCATGAAAAAGCTCGGTCTGCCGGCGCGGGAGACGCGCGGCCTGCCGCGTCCGGCGCGGCTGGGCCTGCTGGCCGCGGCAATTGCGGTGCTGTTGTGCTGCACGGCCTTTGCGGCCTATACGAACGGCTGGTTCGGCTTTGAACGGATCTTCGGCGAAAAAACGGCGTTGGTTGCGCCCGCAATTACCGCCTACGGCGAGGGCTCGGAGGCGGAGGTGAGCTGTCCCACCTACAGCGAGGCCGAGCAGAAGATGATCGAGGAGGGTACCATGTGGGTGCCGCAGCAGGCGAAGCTGGGCGAAAGCGGCGGCGTGTCGGCCGAAACGGACGACTATGTCTTTACGCTGGAATCCATGCTTGTCTCAAGAGACGCGCTGTATGCCGTCATGCGCATTCAGGCACGGAACGACGGCGCGGCGGCAAGGCTGGCGGCGATGGTGGACATCGACACATATATGCTGGAACTGGAAAGCCGCAAATATCCCTATGTGACCGCGGAGAACAACAGCTATGAAAAGCGTGAAAAGGAGCTGAAAAACGGCGGCATGAGCATGACCGTTCTGCGGGTGGAGGACGGAACGGGCTATGTGCTGGTGACAAACAACGGCGGCGAATTTGCCGCGGGCGACAAGATTCTGTTCCATACATGGTTCAATAACACCAACCTGTTCGAGGTTCCGGTTTCGGCACTTCTGGAAACGGAACGGACAATTACGCTGGACGAACGCGCGTGGGACGGTCTGGGATATACATGGCAGAGCGTGGTCATCACGCCGGTATCGCTGACGCTGAACGGGCGCTATACGCAGAATTTGGATCATGTGACGCCGGAAATCACCGTCACACTGACCAGCGGCGTCAGCTTCCGGCTGACAGGTTACAGCGCTGGCGAGGATGTGACCAGTGAATTGGGAACCTACGGCTTCCGCTCGTCCTCCGGCACATACGGCGAGGAGGACGATCCGTTCATGAAGGAAAGCTGGCTGTTTTCCCAGCTGATCAGTCTGGACGAGGTCCGGAGCATCACCGTGGCCGGAACCGAGTATCCTGTAAACTGACGCCCTGCAGGCAAAAAGGGAGCCTCTCCGTTTGTGAGAGGCTCCTTTTGCTGTCTGGGGGAGCGCCTGTATCTGTCTGCTATTTTTCCGCGCAGATCAGATTCCGATAGAAACGCACCGCGCCCGGCAGGCAGTTGTATTCGATGTTTTCGTTCAGGCCGTGCATGCCCTTCATCTGCTCGGGACCGTAGATCACGGGCGCGAAGCGGATGCAGCTTTTGCAGACGGGCTGATAGAACTGCGCGTCGGTCGCGCCGGTCATGACATAGGGGCTGGCGGCAAGGCCGGGGAAGGTTTCGGCAATGACGCGCTCGGTCAGGCGGAATGCCTCGCCGTGGATGTCGACCGGCTCCGTGTAGTCGTTCGCGTGCAGGACCTGCATCGCCAGACCGTGCTTTTTCGCCAGCTTTTCGATGATGGCAAGGCTCTCCTGCTCGCCCTGATGCGGGATGAAGCGCATATTCGCGCCGAGCGCGGCCTCCTGCGGGATGACGTTGTACGCGTCCGAGCCGGACTGCGTGGTAAAGGCAATGGTCGTTTTCAGCATCGCGCCCGCCTGCGCGCTGACCGCGGGCAGAACCGCCTTCAGCAGCGGCGCAAACAGCCAGAGATTCCCCAGCAGCAGCCGCATGCCGAACGACGAGGCATAGCCGGAGAGCGTCGTGAACATGGCCGCGACCTCGGGCAGAAGCTTTTTGCGGAACGGGCTGTGCGTTTCCACGTCGTTTACAAACGCGGCAAGACGCGCAATCGGCGTGTTTTTGCCGGGGGCGCTGGCGTGGCCGCCGGTGGATTTCGCGGTGAATTTCACGTCAGCCTTGCCCTTTTCAAATACGCCGATCATGGCGAAGCTGCCGGGAATGCCGCCGATCGGCTCGGAAATGATGCCGCCGCCCTCATCGCAGACCAGAAACAGCTCCACGCCGCGCCGCTGAAGCTCCGCGACCAGCTTCGGCGCGCCGTCGCCCGCCCATTCCTCAGTGCACGACGAGGCCAGATACACATCCTGCGGCGGCGTATAGCCCTCGGACAGAAGCTGCTCAACCGCCTCAAAAAACGCCATGACCGAGCATTTTGTGTCCGACGCGCCGCGGCCCCAGACCTTTCCGTCGGCGATATCGCCGGAAAACGGCGCGTGTGTCCACTCGCCCTCGGCCGGAACCACGTCCTGATGGCTCATCAGCAGGATTGGCCTGTCGCCTGCGCGGCCCTTCCAGTAAAACAGCAGATTGCCGTCGATTTCGGTTTTTTCAAGCCTTGAGAACACCAGCGGGAACAGCTCGGCCAGCACCGCATGAAAGCCGCGGAAGCGCTCGGGATCGTCGCCGCCCGCATGCGAGGTGGTGTCGTACTGAATCATTCTGGAAAGCTTCTGCGCCAGACGCAGCGATTCCGCCTCGTCCTCGCCCGCGGCCGTATAGGCGGAAACCTTTTTGGGCGTCAGCAGCGTCCGCACAACCGCAATCAGAAGCAGCAGTGCCAGCGCCGCCGGTATCAGCAGCAGATATTTCATGCGCGCACTCCTTTCCGGTACAGCCAGAACGCAATCCCGATGGCAAGCGCGCCGGAGGGGATGATCATAAAGCTGGTCGAGGAGATCAGCGACGGCGCCAGAATGAACAGCATGCTCATGAGAATCAGCGGCGCAGCCGCAATGCGCAGGTTTTTCCGGTAATACTTATACGCCATCGCGCCGAACAGTGCCGGAACGACGTTTTCAAACGCAGGCTGAAGCGCGGGGCTTTGCAGCACGGGCTGAAGCGGGACCAGCGCCAGCACGCCCGCCGCCAGAATCAGAATCGTGACCAGCGAGGACGTGGCGATGGAGAGCGTGGAGATGATCTCGTTTTCCGGCGTGCCGGACTTCGCGCCGACCATGTCGCGCGCGTTGACCGCGCAGGGGATTTTCATGTTGATCAGATTTCCGGTGATGAACGCCAGATATCCGCCGCCCGCGCCCAGCATCGGCGTGTAGATCAGAAACTCCGCCACACTGCTGATGGTCCAGACCAGACCGACCGACGCAAAGCCCTTTGCCGCTGCGCCCAGATCAGGATAGGCGCCGAGATATCCGCCGATGGCGAACGGCGCGCCGACCAGCAGAACCACGGTGATGATGCTGACGATCCGGCCAAGGATGTGCGTCGCGCGGCTGTATTCCTGCCATACGGCTTCCTTTTGCTTCTGTTCCATATGCTCCGCTCCTTTCTCAGCCAACCAGCACGGCCGCGGCCATGCCGGCAAGCATGCTGCCCGCGATGGAGAAATTCTCCACCCATGTGAGCTGCTTCTTCTCCGCCAGCCATACAAACAGCGCCATCACCGCCGCCGAAACGGCCGCCACGATCAGCGGCGTCAGGCTGCCGGTAAAGGTAAAGCGGCCGTTTCCGGAGACAAAGCCGCCGATATAGCTGCCGATATAGGCGCTGACCAGACCGATGAACATGGCCGTCATGGCCGTATCGCCAAAGCCGGCTGCCGTCTTTCCGCCGCCGGCGGAGGAAAGGCGCCTTGTGTAGCGCTTATTGAAGAAAATGGACAGCACAATACCCCAGATGATGCAGACGCTCATCAGCAGGGCGATGGTGGCAAACGCCTGCGGCGTCATTTCGGCGGCGGAAAGCGTGGACATGCCCACCTGCTCGGCCGCCGCCTGCGCAACCTGTGTCTCATAGTGCAGCGCGCCGATGACCGACAGCCGGAGCCACGGCCACGGCGTGCCAAGGCTTCCGGACAGGGCGATTACGCCCAGCAGGATGCCGACGCTCGGCAGCGCCGAAAACGTGGCGCTGGAGACAATCACGCGCTTCATCCGCGTTGTGTCCATGCCGATTGCCTTTCCGGCGCGGTACGCGCGGAGCATGAAAACCACGCAGATCAGCGCCACAAAGGCGATAATTCCGCCGCAGACCAGATATAAAAACGGACTGTTCAGCTGAGTCAACAATTTGCATTCCTCCCTCTGCTTTTTGCGATTTCAGTATAGCACAATTTTCCGCCGCTGAACAGCGGCAAAGAAAACCGCGCGGGACTTTTCCGGCGGCATATTGCCTGTCCTGCGCGCATAGATATGGACAAAGAACGCTGCAAGGGGGACGAGGGCATGCCGAACACGGTAGGAGGACAGGAACTGGAGGCGCCGCACCGGCTGACGCTGGAGGGGCGGAACCATCTGAGCATGACGGGCGTCATCGAGGTGGAGAGCTTTGATGAAAACACAATTGTGCTGGCCACAACGCGCGGGACGCTGGTTGTGCATGGCTCGGGGCTGCATTTGCAGATGCTGTCGCTGGACGGCGGACAGGTCAGCGTGGACGGGCTGGTTGAGAGCATGAGCTATGAGGAGCCGGCGCCTGCGGGCGGCTTCTTCGCGCGGCTGTTCGGCTGATGGAGCTGCCGCTTTCGCTACAGGGCGCGCAGTTTACCGCTGCGGCGGCGCTGGGCGCGGCGCTCGGGCTTCTGTATGATCTGCTGCGGGCGCTGCGGCGGCAGTGGCCGAAAACAACCGCCGTGCTGGACGTGCTGTTCGCGCTGGATACGCTGGCGGCGCTTCTGCTGTTCGGGCTTTACGGCGGACAGGGGCTGTTCCGGCTGTTTTTCCTGCCTGCGGCGGCGCTGGGCGCGTTCGGCTACTTCCGCACGCTCAGCCGCCTGCTGCTGCCGGTTTTTTCGGCGCTGACGCGGGCGGCTGCCGCAATTTTTGCCGCGCTGGGCCGCGCGGTGCGCGCCATCCTGCGGCCCGTGTGGCGGATTGCGAAAAAGTCTGCGTTTTTTTGCAAAAAATACTTTTCAATCGCGGGAAAATGGTTTACAATATTCGATAAGATGAAAGGCAGTCCACAGCCGCGGCATTCAGGAAGGAGCGCAGCACAGAATGAAATTCGTCAGATCATCCCTGCTGGTAAAGCTGGTGATCCTGATTCTGGTGGTGTATGCTACCGTTACCCTGGTGTCCCTGCGCAAGCAGATCACGGAAAAGAACAGCGAAGCGGCCGCACTGACCGGAAGCATCACCGCCGTCGAGCAGGAAAACGGCCGCATGCAGGAGGCCATCGACAACCTTGATACCGACGCCGGCATCGAGGACGCCGCCCGCGAAAAGCTTGGCATGGTCTCGGAGGGTGAGATCATTTTCAAGGACGTCGGAAACTGAAACGCAGAGAGAGAAAAAACGCCATGACCGGCGCCGCGCCGCGGCTCCGGACGGAAAGAAGTACGGAGGAATATGGAGCTGGAAATCGGAGCAGTTGTAGAGGGCAAGGTCAAAAGCCTGACGAAATTCGGTGCGTTTGTCCTGCTTCCGGATCATTCAACGGGAATGGTACACATTTCCGAGGTCGCGCATACCTTTGTCAGCGATATCCATGACTATCTGGCAGAGGGCGACACCGTGCGCGTCATGATCATCGGCAGGGAAAATGGCAAAACCAATCTGTCGATCAAACGCACGCTTCCGCGTCCGCAGACGCAGGGCGAGCGTCCCGCGCGCGGCGCGCAGGATTCGCGCCGTCCGCAGCGCACCGGCGACCGGAACGACCGCTATGCCTCCGGCCAGCCGTCCGCCCGCCGTCCCGCCGCACCCGGCCAGTCGTCCGCGCCGCAGCAGAAGTCGTTTGACGACATGCTCAAGCAGTTCATGACCGAGTCGGACAGCAAAATGTCCTCCATCCGGCAGTATTCCGAGCATAAGACAAAAAATCGACGCAGATAAATGGAACGGCTTCCTTTCCGGAAAGGAAGCCGTTTCCGGTATCATCAGAAAGCGGGAGCACATATGAAAACGGTTGTCATCACCGGCGGGAGCCGCGGCATCGGCGCGGCCGCCGTGCGGGAATTTGCCCGCCGCGGCGAAAACGTCTGGTTCTTATATGAAAAGAATCACGCGGCGGCGCGGGCCGTGGAATCGGAAACGGGCGCGCGGGCATTGCAGTGCGACGTGTCCGACGAGGCGCAGGTGCAAAGCGCGTTCGCGCAGATCGGCGCGTGCGACGTGCTGGTCAACAACGCGGGAATCTGCCACTATGGCCTGATTTCGCAGATCACGCCTGCTGAATGGCGGCGGCTGTTCGCCGTCAACGTCGACGGCGCGTTTTACTGCACGCGCGCGGCGCTGCCGTTCATGCTGCAAACGCAGAGCGGCTCGATCATCAACGTCTCGTCCATGTGGGGACAGGTGGGCGCGTCATGCGAGGCGGGCTATTCCGCGACCAAGGGCGCGCTGCTGGCGCTGAGCAAGGCGCTGGCGCAGGAGCTGGGGCCGAGCGGCATCCGCGTCAACGCTGTTGCCCCCGGCGTCATTCAGACGGACATGTGCGCCTCGGTTGCGCCGGAGGTGCTGGAGGAGCTGCGGATGCAGACGCCGCTTGAGCGGCTGGGCACGCCCGAGGATGCTGCGCGCGTGATTGCCATGCTGGCAGACGCGGAGTTCGTCACCGGCCAGACGCTGGGCGTCAGCGGGGGCTTTGTCATTACCTGAGCCGATGCATCTGCCGGCCGGCTCGACGCCTGCCTGAATGCCGTGAATTTTGTTTTCCGTCAAATTTGCCTCCGGTTGTACACGGGCGTGCAACCGGAGGATGCTTTTTTGCTGAACGTGAGAGGGCTTCTCTCACAATCAGAAAAGGAGGCATTTTCATGACGAAAACCGAGCATTTTCAGCTGAACACCTGGGCGCCGGAGGACTTTGTCGATCTGTCGCAGATCAACGAAAACTTTTCGGCGCTGGACGCGGCGCTCTACACGCACCGGACGGACGCCGCGCACACCGAACGGCAGTCGCGCGCAGCGCGCTGCAATCTGGCAAATCTCCTGCTGCTGCACGCGCACGGCGGCGCGGATGTAAGCTTTGCGGAAAACGTGCTGCTGGAGACCTTTCAGGACCTGAGCGGCGTGGAGAGCTATGCGCAGCTGCTCTGCGCCGGCGGCCCGCGTCTGGCCGGCGAGGGCAAAAGCGTTACGCTGACGCAGAATTACAACGACGGCGGGAACTCCTTCCCGCGAAAAACGATTGTCGCGGCAAACGGTACGACGAAGATCGCGGCACTGAGCGCGGACGGCTGGTTCACGACGCAGAGCCTGAGCGTCAAATACTCCGCCGGCGGCCCGAGCGTGACATTCGCCGTCTATCAGGGCGAAACGCTCCTGGGCCAGTCGGCCGCGACGGCCTTTGCCACCAAAAGCGACAAAACGACCGTGAGCATTCCGCTGACAGCGACGATTGACCCGAATGCGCCGTGCGAGCTGCGTGCTGTTTCAAGCGGCAGCGGCGTGGGCGTGTACATCTGGGAGATGACACTGACGGCTTCGGAGACGGTGCACACCAGCGGGCATTTTGTAACGAAGCCGCAGAGCCTCAGCGGCACGGGCGCACGCGTCTATATCCGCTGGAGCGGCAGCGCGCCGGCGGTTTCGTTCAGCCTGAGCGGCGGCGCATTCAGCGCATGCAGCGCCGTGCAGACGCGCGCGGCAAAGACGCACAGCGGCGCGGCGTGCACGCTGGGCGTCTATGAAATCGACTTTGGCGGAGAGCAGACGGACGCCGCGCTGCGGCTGAAGCTGGCGCTCTCCGGCACAGGTGCGCAGGTGCATGACATCTGCGCCGCGGCGCTGTAGAAAATCGAAGCAGAATCCCGCCGTTCCGACCGGACCGGCGGGATTTTTGCATTCCGGTTTGCACCGGAACTGCCGTTGATGCGGCAGCGCCGCAGCTGTGCCTCCGGCGGTGCTTCCGCACCGAACCCTGTAGGGGCCGATGGCGAGCGCAGCCGTCAGCGACGAAGGAGCGCTACGGATGCGGCCCACC
>CAKUJN010000018.1 GCA_934661735.1 uncultured Oscillospiraceae bacterium | reverse complement strand
CGTCAGCGACGAAGGAGCGCTACGGATGCGGCCCACCCCTTGCGGGTGCACATCGGCCCGCTTGTCCGGTTTCACCGAACTGCCATTAAATGCGGCAACGCCGCAGCTGTGCCTCCGGCGGCTCGTCCTCACAAACTCCACATCCCTCGCCCCGCCGCAAGCGGCAGGTCTCGTCCGTTCCGTTGCTCGTCCTCTCCAAATTGCAAACGCTTCGCTGGTTTGCAATTTGGTTCCATCTGTCTTGCCAGAAAAAGTAGGCAAAAAGATGCGCTTGGGACGCGTTATATTGCGCGCTGACGCGCGCGCTTTTTATTTAACGCCCTCTTCGGGCGCAAGGCCGATACTGTTCCGATAGATTATGGTTCCGACGAATGTACTACACGCATTTGTGGGCAGACTGCATCAATTTCGTTTCTGCTCATTTTGGGAATACTCGGCGGGCGGGCCAATGTAGGCATCGGCCCCTACAAACGTATCCAAAACCATGTTCGGGTGGACGATTCTGCTCGCCTGTTCCATAACGAATTTGCACTACCGGCGCATACGTAGATGCGTTGTTATCACCACAGCAGCGTGTTTTGCAATCTCCCTGCGTGGAAACTGTTCCCGATGGGAGCATTGTCTCCACGCAGGCGGCGCTGTAGTCCAGATTTGCAGAGAGTTTATCGTGTGCTGGCCGCAATGTTCTTCTACGGGTTCATTCTGTGCTACCGCGGCACAATCCGATCCGTATCCAGCACCTCTTTTTGCCCACTTTTTCTGGCAAGACAGAAAAAGTGGGTCTGCGAAGCAACCGTTGCAGTGTCACTGCAAAAGAGGCAGTTCGGTGACAACCGGAAAGGCTGGGCCGGCAAAGTCGTCGGCCCCTACAGAGTGCGGCGCAAAATCATCTGCGAAGTAACAGACGTGGTGCAACCGCAACAGAGGAAGTCCGGTGAAGCCGGACAGAGCGCCGGCAGCGCCGCCCCTGCGCTGCGTGCCGCAAAAACGCCCGCCGCCGGCTGCGGCGGCAGGCGTATTTGGATATCAGCTGACGCTGTTGCGCTGATCTCTCCGGCGGAACAGCAGCGTGATGCACCACAGGCCCGCAAGGCCGACCAGCGCGTAGATCACGCGGCTGAAGCCCGCGGTCTGGCCGCCGAAAATCCATGCGACCAGATCAAAGCGCGCAAAACCGACCAGTCCCCAGTTGACCGCGCCGATAATGACAAGAATCAGAGATAAAACATCCATACTTCCGTCTCCTTTGGTTTTCAGAATGCTGATAGTATGCACAGTTTTTTCACGCTTCATCCATGGACGGAAAAACACTGAAAAAACAGGTTGCTTTTGCCTGCGATTTCTGTATAATAACAATAGAGTCTGCTAATTTTTTAGGGCACAAAAATATTTTTCAGCCCTTGCGGCAAAAGGAGAGCTTTTCATGTATATTACCTGTCTGGACCTTGAGGGCGTTCTGGTCCCTGAAATCTGGATTGCGTTTGCAAAAGCCAGCGGCATTCCCGAGCTTTCGCGCACCACGCGCGACGAACCGGACTATGAAAAGCTGATGCACTGGCGGCTCGGCATTCTCAAGGAGCACGGCCTCGGTCTGAAGGAAATTCAGGATGTGATCGCCTCCATCGATCCGCTGGCGGGCGCGAGGGAGTTTATGGACGAGCTGCGCGCCATGACACAGGTCGTCATCGTCAGCGATACCTTTCAGGAGTTTGCCCAGCCGCTGATGCGAAAGCTCGGCTGGCCGACGATTCTCTGTAATTCTCTTGTTGTTGCGCCGGACGGTGAAATCAGAGATTTTACCATGCGCTGCGACCACTCCAAGCTCACAACCGTCCGTGCGCTGCAATCCATCGGCTTCGACACCATCGCCGCCGGTGACAGCTATAACGATCTGGAAATGATTCTGGCGAGCAAAGCGGGTTTTTTGTTCCGCAGCACCGAACAGATCAAGGCAGACTACCCGCAGCTTCCGGCGTTTGAGACGTATGATGCGCTGCTGTCCGGCATCCGCGCCGCGATGCGCTGAGCGGCGCAGAAGAATGTGATACCCGTCGTATGACGAAACATATAACCAACATACAGAAAGGTGATTGAACTATGAACGCTTTTTTACCTGCTGATATCCTGATGCCAAAGACCGACCACATGG
This sequence comes from uncultured Oscillospiraceae bacterium, assembly GCA_934661735.1. GTDB lineage: Bacteria > Bacillota > Clostridia > Oscillospirales > Oscillospiraceae > CAG-170. The sequence continues at coordinate 26,680 of CAKUJN010000018.1, read as the reverse complement.
AGAAGTGGGCGGTTATCGCCTGCGACCAGTTTACCTCTGACAACGCCTATTGGGACCGCGTTCGCAAGAACGCCGAGGGCGCTGTGTCCACCATCAACCTCATCCTCCCCGAGGCCGAGCTTGGCACCGAGAAGGAGGCGGCACACACCGCCGAGATCAACGCCACCATGAAGAAGTACATGGAGGACGGCGTATTCACAGTCTATCCCAATAGCTTTGTCTATGTTGAGCGGACGCTGGAAAACGGCTCCATCCGCGAGGGGCTGGTCGGCATGGTCGATCTGGACGCGTATGACTACTCCACCGGCGCGACCAGCGCTATCCGCGCCACCGAGCGCACCGTCCCCGAACGTATTCCGCCGCGCCAGCGCGTCCGCCGCGATGCACCCATCGAACTGCCGCATGTGCTGATGCTCTGCGACGACCACGACAAGAAGCTCATTGAGCCGATTGCCGCGAAGAAGGACAGTCTGAAAAAGCTGTACGACTTCGACCTGATGGAAGGCGGCGGCCACATCACCGGCTGGCTGGTCGAGGGCGATGATGTTGACGCGTTCAACAAGGCGCTGACCGAGTATACCGCCACCGTCGGCGAAAAGTATACCGGTCTCAAGGGCGTGCCCATGGTCTTTGCCGTCGGCGACGGCAACCACTCGCTGGCCACGGCCAAGAGCTGCTATGAGGAACTGAAAAAGAACCATCCGGACGAGGATCTGTCCAACCATCCGGCGCGCTTTGCGCTGGTCGAGCTGGAAAACATTCACGATCCGGCACAGGTTTTCGAACCGATTCACCGCGTGATCTTCAAGACCGAGCCGAAGAAGCTGCTCAAGGCGCTGGAGGACAGCTGCTGCGCAGCCGAGGGCTTCCCCGTCAAGTGGTACATCGGCGAGGAATCCGGCACCGTCCATCTGGACAGGAACAAGGGCGAGCTGGCTGTCGGCGTGCTTCAGCATTTCCTGGACGAGTATCTCAAGGACCATGCAGGTGAGATCGACTATATCCATGACGACGACGCGCTGATCGATCTGGCAAAGCAGCCCGACGCCATCGGCTTCCTGCTGCCCGCCATGGAAAAGAGCCAGCTGTTCCGCGGCGTCATCGCCGACGGCATTCTGCCGCGCAAGACGTTTTCCATGGGCCACAGCCGCGAAAAGCGCTACTACCTGGAAGGCAGAAAGATCAAGTAATGCAGGTTCTCACTGAAAGCGCGTTTGCAAAACTAAATCTGACGCTGGACGTTCTGTCGCGCCGCGCCGACGGCTACCATGAAATTTCGTCCATTGCGCAGACCATTTCTCTGCGGGACGATGTGGTGATCAACGTCGGCACCGGCCGGCGCTGGGCACTGCACTGTTACCGCGAGCAGATGAACGACGGCGATGAGCAGAGCGAGCTTGTCACAGACGATTATCCGCAGGATGCGGAGAATCTGGGCTGGAAGGCGGCGGAGCTGTTCTTTGACCGCGTCGGCGGCGACCCGCAGGGACTTGAAATCTTTATCAACAAGCGTATTCCTGTGCAGGCGGGCCTCGGCGGCGGGAGCGCCGACGCTGCGGCGGTGCTGCGCGCGCTCAACCGCTGCTATGACTATCCGCTGTCCGTTCCCGCGCTGTGCGAGCTTGGCTTTCAGGCCGGCGCGGACGTGCCGCTGTGCGTGATGGGCGGGACGGTTCTGGTCGAGGGCCGCGGCGAGCTTCTGACAAAGCTCCCCGAAGCGCCGGAGATGTTCTTCGTCGTCTGCAAGCCCGATTTTTCCGTCTCCACACCGGAGATGTACCGGATGATCGACGAGCAGGGGATCGCGAAGCATCCCGAGCAGAAAGTCATGCTCCGCAATCTTCAGCGCGGTGAACTGCTGGGCATCGGCGGGAGCCTCTGCAACGTTTTTGAGCCGCTGGTCATGGCCGAGCATTTCGACATCAACTACATCAAGTCGATGATGTTCACCTACGGCGCCTACGGCGCGCAGATGACCGGCTCCGGCTCCGCCGTGTTCGGCATCTACGATTCGTTCGAGTACGCGACTGTGGCGTGTACGATGCTCCGCGACAGATATACGCAGGTTTTTCTGGCAACAGGCGTTTAATTGCGTAAAACACCGTCCATACTGCTGTTATACGGCAATAAGGACGGTGTTTTCATGCACATACGAAGAAAAATCTACATCTGGGTTCTCATCCTCGCGGTTCTGATCACGGGCGGGCTTGCGGTGCTTCAGACCGCACAGCAGCAGCTTGCCGGAAAGCTCATCCGCCTGCACGTTGTGGCGCGCTCAGACTCGCCGCACGACCAGCAGGTCAAGCTTTCCGTCCGCGACGCGGTGCTTGCGGCGGCAGGAAGGCTGATCGACGGCGCGCCGGACCCGCGCGCGGCGCTGGCTGCGGGGCTGGACGAAATTGCGCTTGCGGCGCAGGAGCGTCTGCGTGAGCTGGGCGAGGACGCGCAGGTGCGCGTCCGGCTTGGCAGGGAGCGCTTCCCGACGCGCGAGTACGACACGTTTTCGCTTCCCGCGGGCGTGTATGAGTCGCTTCGCGTGACCATCGGCGATGGAGAGGGACACAACTGGTGGTGCGTCGTGTTTCCGTCGATCTGCCTGACCGCGTCGATGGACGAGCTGGAGCAGGCGGCGCAGACAGCCGGCTTCACGGACGGAGAAATCCGCCTCATTACAGGGGAGGACGAGGGCTTTGCTTTGAAGTTCAAGCTGCTTGAGCTGCTGCAAAAACTGAAAATTTTTCTGACGGACACATAATGTGTCCGTTTTTTTGTGCGCGAATCTATGCTATAATCCGTTTTGAAGAACGACGACAGAAAGAGGGGATACCGTGCTGAAGCTGATCTGCGGGCCGGACCGTCTGCAAAACAGCGCCGAGCTGATCGGCCGCATCTGTGAACGCGCGCGCGCGGGAGACGGCGGGCAGATTCTGATCGTGCCGGAGCAGTATTCGCATGAGACCGAGCGCGCGCTCTGCGCCGCCGGCGGCGACGCCGTCAGCCGCTATGCCGAGGTGCTGAGCTTTACGCGCCTTGCCGGACGCGTGTTTTCACTCTACGGCGGCGTGTGCGAGGAATATCTGGACAAGGGCGGCCGGTTTTTAAGCATGTATCTGGCGGTTTCCCGCGTGCGCCCGCGCATCAAATACTATGCAGCGGTGTGCATGAAAACCGAGTTTTTACAGCGCCTGTGCGCCGCCGTTGAGGAATTCATGACCTGCTCTGTCCATCCGGAGGAGCTGACGCGCGCCGCCGCGCTTTTAAGCGGACAGTTTGCACAGAAGCTGAGCGAGCTGGCGCTGATTTACGAGAGCTATCTTGCCGTCTGCAAGACGGGCCGGAGCGATCCGGTCACGCGTCTGACACGGCTGGAGGAGCTGCTGCGGCAGACGGACTATGCCGCGGACAAGACGATCTGGATTGACGGCTTCAGTGATTTTACCGCCGTTGAGCTGGAAATCCTGACGGCACTGATCAGCGGCGCCCGCGAGGTGACGTTTGCCATGACGGCGGGCGGTTCCGGGAGTGCGTTCCGCACGGCGAATGAAACGGTGCGGACGTTAAAGTCCGTTGCCGCGCGCCGGAACGTGCCGGTTGTGACGCAGCGGCCGCAGACGCCGCCCGCGCGCCGCGAGGTGCTGAGCCGCTGGCTTTCCGGCCTGTTTGCGCCGCGCTTTGCGTCCGTTGACGCACCTGCGCCGGAACTGTGGCTGCACAGGGCGCAGTCGCCGGAACGGGAGTGCCGCTTTGCTGCATGGCGCGTGCGGCAGATTGCCGCGGCGGGCGGACGCTATCGCGACGTGTGCATTGCGCTGAGTGATCCGGCCCTTTATGAGCCGCATCTGCGGCGGATTTTTGCCCGCGCGGGCATTCCGGCCTACTTTGCCGGAAATACCGATATTCTGAAAAAGCCGCTGTTTGCCGCGGTGCTGTCGGCGATGGAGGCGGTTGAGCGCTTCGAGCCGGCTGCCGTGATGCGCTATCTCAAATCGACGCTCTCTCCGCTTCCGCCGGACGCGTGCGACAGGCTTGAGCGCTATGCGTTTACATGGAACATCCGCGGGAGTATGTGGCTCGGAGATTGGACGATGCACCCGCGCGGCTATGGCGCGGCGTGGGACGAGGCATCGAAGCAGGCGCTTGCGCAGCTGAACGAATGGCGCGCATGCGCCATGGCGCCGCTGGCGGCGCTGCGCACGGCGTGGTCTGGCGCGCACTGCGCGTCGGAAATGCTGACGGCGCTGGATGAGCTCTGTGAGCAGGCGGCGCTTCGTGAGAAGCTTGCGGAGCAGGCTGCGCGGCTGGAGCGCGAGGGCCGCGCCCAGCAGGCGCAGGAGCTGCGGCAGCTGCATGAGATCCTCATGCAGGCCATGGAGCAGACGGCGCTGGTGCTGGGCAGCTGCGAGCTGCATGCGGAGGAATTTACGCAGATGTTCCGGATGCTGCTTTCGCAGTACTCCGTCGGGACGATTCCCGCCGCCGTGGATGAGGTGCAGATCGGCCCGCTTCCGGCCTTCCGGCACAAGCGTGCACCGCATCTGATTGTGCTGGGCGCGGAGGAGGGACTTCTTCCATCGTTCCAGTTTTCCGGCGGCGTATTTACCGAGGCCGAACGCCAGACGCTTCTCGGAATGCAGCTGCGCCTTTCGCCGGGACAGGAGCAGAGTCTGACGCGGGAGCTTGGCTGGGTCTACGCGGCGCTTTCCGCCGCGACGGATACCTGCGCGCTTTCGTGCAGCTCGGACCAGCCGTCGTTTCTCTACACGCGCACGGCTGAGCTGTTTGGCGGCCTGTGCACGACGACGGACGCGGATGTCTGCTTCGCTGCCGACCATGCCGAAGCGGCGGCGGAGGCAATGCGCCGCGGCACGGATGTGCCGCAGACGCTTGCAGAGGCTGCACACGCGCTTCAAAGCAGAGAAAGGTATGATTTCACCCAGCTGCGCGAACAGACGGTACACGGCCTCTACGGCCGCGAGATCCAACTCTCCGCCTCACGTATCGACCGCTTTGCGGGCTGTCGCTTCTCATTTTTTATGAACTACGGCCTTAAGGCCGAGCCGTGGCGGCAGGCGCGCTTTGACGCGCCGGTTTTCGGCACGTTTGTGCACTATGTGCTGGAAAAGACGGTGGCGGAGGTCACGTCGAACGGCGGCTTCGCGCTTGTCTCCGACGATGCGCTGCGCGAAATTGCGCGGCGGCATGCCGAGACGTACACAAGCACGTTCCTGCCAGATCTGGCGCGGCGCGGCGAACGCTTTTCCTATCTGTACGCGCGGAATATGGACGAGGTTCTGTCCGTCGTCGAGGACGTGGGACATGAACTGCGCCTTTCGCGCTTCACACCGCGCAGCGTGGAGCTGCCGTTTTCCGCGCAGGGGGGCGGTATGCCGCCAGTGCGCGTCGACACGCCGCGCGGCGCGGGCGTGCTGTCCGGCTTTGTCGACCGCGTCGACCTGTATGAGACGGACGGCGGCGCGTACTACCGCGTGATTGACTATAAGACGGGACACAAGGATTTTGACTACGCCGACATTCTGTGCGGTCAGGGGCTTCAGATGCTGATCTATCTGTTTGCCCTGCGGCGCTCAGGCGGGGCGTATTACGGCGAAAAGCTCTGGCCGGCGGGCGTTCTGTACGTTCCGGCGCGCGCCGATATGGAGCGTGTGGAGGCCGAAAATGTAGACGAGGCGCTGGAAAAGCAGCGCGAAAAGCATCGCCGCCGCAAGGGACTTCTTCTCGCTGACGAGCAGGTGCTTGACGCAATGGAGCCGGTGGCCGATCAGCCGAAATACCTGCCGTACCAGCTGAAAAAGGGCGAGCGCCGCGGCGATCTTGCCACGCGTGAGCAGCTGGCGCTGCTGGAAGCGTTCGTGCAGAAAACGCTTGGCGGGATGACCGGAGAGATTCTCTCCGGCGCGCTGACGCCGAACCCGATTGTGCGCGGGCCGTCGGCCTCGTCATGTACATATTGCGATTTCCGGCAGTGCTGCCACTATGACAGCTGCCGTCATGACGAGCGGCCGATTGCCGCCGTCAAGCCGGACGAGTTCTGGCAGGAGGTCGAAAGGAGGTGCCGCAATGGCTGAGATACGGCTGACACAGGCGCAGCAGGCGGTTGTGGACAACCGCGGCGGCGCGCTGCTGGTATCGGCGGCTGCCGGTTCCGGCAAGACGAAGGTGCTGGTCGACCGTCTGATGGCGCAGGTACTGGACCCCGACCGTGAGGTTGATCTGGATGAATTCCTGATTATCACCTATACAAAAGCCGCCGCGGCCGAGCTGCGCGGCAAAATTGCGAAGGAGCTTGCCGGACGGCTGGCCGCCGATCCCGAAAACCTCCGGCTTCAGCGGCAGTCCACGCGGATCTATCTGGCGCAGATTTCAACTGTTCATGCCTTCTGCGCGTCCATTCTGCGCGAATACGCACATCTGCTGGACATTCCGGCGGATTTCCGCGTCTGTGAGGAGCAGGAGGCCGACGCGCTCCGGCAGAGCGTATTTGACGATCTTTTGGAGGAGGTCTACGCCTCGCTTGACGGGCATCCGGCCCGCCGCGCGCTGATCGATCAGCTGGGCTATGGCCGCGACGACCGGCGGCTGAGTGAGCTGGTGATGCCGGTCTACGACGCGGTGCGCTGCCGCGTGGACCCGCATGCGTGGATGGAGCAGTGCGTGCAGGCGTACCGCTTTGCACCGGATGCGGCGGCTGAGCAGACCGTCTGGGGCCGGTATCTGATTGACGCGCTCCATGATGCGCTGCGTGCAGCCGAGCGCGCGCTGACGGACGCGCTTGCGATGATGCGCGGCGACGAAACGCTGACGCAGATCTATGCGCCGCTTTTCACAGAGAACCTGTGTGCCGTCCGCGCGCTGATGTGCGCGTCCGCGTGGGATGAAATTTATGAAAACCGCATTGCGGGCTTCGGCACGCTGCGTCCCGTGCGCAAGCCGGAGGACGCGGCGCGCAAGGAGGCGGTTCAGAATCTGCGCAAGGCGGCGCTGGAGGGCGTGCGCGCCGCGCAGGAGCCGTTTTACGCGCCGTCTGCGCGCGTGATGGACGATCTGCGGCGCACCGCGCCGGCAATCAAGGGCCTGCTTGAGCTGATTTCCATGTTTGATGCGCGCTATACGCAGGAAAAACGACGCAGAAAGCTGCTGGATTTTTCCGATCTTGAGCATGAGACCATCCGCCTGCTGTGTCAGAAGCACTCCGGCGCGCCGACGGCTGCGGCACGTGAGATTTCCGCGCGCTACCGCGAAATTCTGGTCGATGAGTATCAGGACTCGAACGCCGTGCAGGAGTGCATCTTCGAGGCGGTTTCACGCGGCGGCGTCAACCGCTTCATGGTCGGCGACGTCAAGCAGTCAATCTACCGCTTCCGGCTGGCGGACCCGACGATCTTCCTGAAAAAGTACGAGACGTATGCCGATTACACGGACGCGGCGGACGGCGAGGGGAGAAGAATTCTCCTTTCCGAGAATTTCCGCTCGCGGCGGGAGATCCTGGACGCGGTCAACGACGTGTTCTCTCTGGTCATGAGCCGTGAGGCGGGCGAGCTGTGCTATACGCAGGACGAGGCGCTGAAAAACGGAAACAGGAGCTATCCGCCCACGCCGCAGCCAAAGGTCGAGCTGCACTGCATCGAGCTGGATACCTCCGGCGAACGGAAGCCGGAAAAGGCCCAGAGTGAGGCGGCGTTTGCCGCGGCGCGCATCCGGCAGCTTCTGCGCGGCGGAACGCTTGTCACCGACGGCGGTGGCCTGCGTCCGGCGCGCCCGGGCGATATCGTCATTCTGATGCGTTCGCCTGGCTCGGCGGCAGAGGAATACGCGGCGGCGCTTGCGCGGCTTCAGATTCCGTGTGTGACCGACCGCGGCGGGAGCATTCTGGACACGACCGAGGTCGAGGTGTTCTCGGCCATTCTGCAAATCATCGACAATCCGCACCGCGATATCCCACTGGTCACGGCCATGGCCAGTCAGGCGTTTGCCTTTACGCCGGACGAGCTGGCCGCGGCGCGCGCGGGGAACCGGACGGACGATCTGTACGACTGTCTGTGCGCCTGTCCGGAAAAGAGTGAAAAGCTCACAAATTTCCTGTCGTGGCTGGCGCGCGCGCGCCTGCGCGCGGCCGAGCTTCCACTGACCGAGCTGATGGATGAGCTGCTGCTCACGCTGGAGCTGGACCATGTGTTCGGCGCAATGCCTGACGGCGCGGTGCGCACGGCAAATCTGCTTGCGCTGCGGCAGCTGGCAGCGGATAACGAGCCTGCCTACGGCGGGAGCCTCAGCGGCTTCTGCCGCTGGCTGACGCAACTGGAGGAGAGCGGCGGCGCTGCCGCCGCCGTACAGCGCGACACGGGCGCGGACGCCGTGCGCATTATGAGCATCCACAAGTCCAAGGGACTGGAATTTCCGATTGTATTTCTGGCCGATCTGTCGCGCCGCTTCAATCTCAGCGACAACGCGGCGCCGGTTCTGCTGGACGACGGTCTGCTCATCGGCAGCAACGTTGTCGATACCGCGGCGAAGGCCTATTACTCCGGCGCGGCGCGCACGGCGCTTTCATTGAAGAAGCGGCGGCAGACCATCGCAGAGGAAATGCGCGTGCTGTATGTGGCGATGACACGCGCGCGCGAAATGCTGATCATGAGCTGCTGCTCGGCGCGCCTGTCGGGCACGCTGCAAAAATGGAACGCGGCGTTGTCGCTCCCGCTGCGGCCGGAGGTCGCAGCGTCGGCGCTGTGTCCTGGCGACTGGGTGCTGATGGCAGCGCTCTGCCGCACGGAGGCGGGCGAGCTGTTTGCCCAGTGCGGATCGAACCACGTCAGCAGCGTCCGGCCGGACCCGTGGGTTATCCGCTGGCACAGCGGCGGGGACGAGGCCGCGCCCGAGCTGCCGGACGAAGGGCGCTTTGCAGCCGCACCGCAGCAGACTGCGCAGATGCAGTCGCTTCTGGACGGGCTTGCACAGCGCTATGCGCACGAGGCGGCGACGCATACGGCCTCCAAGCTCACCGCAACACAGCTGAAGGGGCGGGCGCTTGATCTGGAGGCCGCCGAGGAGGCGCAAGCTGTCCTGCCGTCCGCGTCCGAGGCGTTCCGACGTCCCGATTTCCGTGTGAAAACACAGCTGAGCGGCAGGGAAAAGGGGAGCGCGACGCATCTTTTCATGCAGTATGTACGCTATGACCGCTGCACAACGCCCGAGGGCGTGCGCGCCGAGCTTGCGCGATTGACGGACGAGCACTTCCTGACGCCGGCGCAGGCGCAGAGCGTGAATGAATCGCAGATTCTGGAGCTGTTTGCCGGCACGTTCGGGCGGCGCATTCTGTCTGCGGAAACGGTGCGCGAGTTCAAGTTCTCCATCCTGACCGATGCGGGCGAGTATGTGCCCGATGCGGCGGGCGAGCAGATCATGCTTCAGGGCGTGGTCGACTGCTTCTGGCGTGAGGCGGAGGGGCTTGTAATCGTCGACTTCAAAACCGACCGCATTCACGGCAATCTCCACCGGCGCGCGGCGGACTATACGCCGCAGCTGAATGCCTATGCGCAGGCCCTGTCGCGCATTTACGCCATGCCTGTTAAAGCAAAGTATCTCTATTTCTTCGATGCCGGACAGGCCGTCGAGGTCTAGCGGCATGAATCGCGAAAACGGCCGGACGCACAGCGTCCGGCCGTTTCACGTTCCCGCGTCTTATTTGCAGTTCTGATTGCTGCTCTGCGTGCGGTTCTGGTTGGAGTTCTGGTTGGAACTCTGGGTACGGTTCTGATTGGTGTTCTGATTGGTGGTATTCTGCTTGCTGTTGCGGTTTTCCATGAAAAACGCCTCCATTGATTTGTGATTTTCAGCTTTGCGGTTATGCCGCAGACTTATTTTTTCCCGATTTTCAGAATTTATCCTTTGGCTTGCAGAAAAGTCCGGCCAGAAAGCCGAATAAGATTGCCGCAGCAATGCCGCCGGCTGCCGCCTCAAAGCCGCCGGTCATCACGCCGAGCAGGCCCTTTTCCTGCACGGCGGCCTTGACGCCCTTTGCCAGATTGTAGCCGAAGCCCGTCAGCGGGACGGTCGCGCCCGCACCCGCCCATTCGACCAGCGGCTCATAAAGTCCCACCGCGCCGAGTACAACGCCCGCGACGACATAGGCCGTCAGAATGCGCGCCGGCGTGAGCATGGTCTTGTCAATCAGAATCTGGCCGATGACGCACAGCAGCCCGCCGACCAGAAATGCCTTCAGATATTCCATAATCGCTTCACCTGCCTTCCGCGCGGATTGCGACCGCGTGACAAATCGAGGGAATGCTCTCGCCCTGCCAGCTGGACGTCGGCGACATCAGCGCACCGGTTGCGCAGAACAGGAGGCTTCCCAGCTTTCCGCATTCCATCTGCGACAGCAGATACCCGCAGAGCACCGACGCACCGCAGCCGCAGCCCGAGCCGCCCGCGTGCACGTCCTGCTGCTGTGTGTCGAAGATCATCGTGCCGCAGTCGCTGTAGTTTGCGCGCAGATCAACGCCGTCGCGCGAGAAAAGCTCAATCAGCAGCTGCTTTCCGAGCTGACCGAGGTCGCCTGTGACAATCAGATCATAATCCTGCGGCTTCCGGCCGGTGTCACGGAAATGTGCCCGAAGCGTTGAATACGCCGCCGGCGCCATGGCCGCGCCCATGTTGTTTGCGTCCTTGACGCCGTAGTCCTCCACGCGCCCGATGGTTGCGCACTCCACGCGCGCGCCGCTGCCGCTGTTCGCAACGATGCAGCAGCCTGCCGCCGTGACGGTCCGCTGCGCCGTGGGCGTGCGCTGTCCGCCGTAGGCCAGCGGGAAGCGGTACTGCCGCTCAGCTGAGGCAAAGTGTGACGAGGTCAGCGCCGCGGCGCGGCCCGCATAGCCAGCGTTCACGGCTGCCGCCGCCATGGTCAGCGACTCGGCCATGGTTGAGCATGCACCGTAAAGCCCCAGATAGGGGATTGCCGTCCCGCGCAGCGCGAACGCCGAGCCGATGCACTGGTTCAGCAGATCGCCCGCGAACAGTACGTCCAGATCGGCGTACTGTATGCCGGCCTTGCGCTTGGCGGTGTCCAGCGCAAGCTCCTGAAGCTTTGTCTCCGCCTTTTCAAAGGTTTTCTGTCCGAAGCGCGTGTCGCGGCTGAGATAGTCGAATGAGTCCTTCAGCGGCCCCTCGCCCTCCATGCGTCCGCCGACGGCGGCGTGGGAAATGATGACAGGGGAGCGGTCAAAAATTACGGTTTGCCCGCCTGTGTGCAGCGATGCCATAGAATCCCTCCCGAATTTTCTGATGTTAGTATGCCGGAAATGCAAAAAAATAACCGCGGAAGTTAGCCTCCGCGGTTCATGGAAGCGCCGGTACAGTTGGAAAAAGCGTCCGGCGCTTCCTGAAAAGGAATGGAAAAATGAAAAAGAAGTCGCACAGATATTCTGTGCGACTTCTGAAATTCTATACCTGATTTTGAAAAAATTTTCGGCTTTTCAGGCGCTCAGCTCACAATACGGCGCGCGCCGATGTACCGCGCGGCGTAGAACGGGTGATCCATGGCCGTGATGGAGACGCTGGTGCCGTCAGCGTGGATGAACTGGTTGTCGCCGATGTAGATGCCGACATGGCTGGCGGCCTCGCTGGTTGCGTATGTATTGGTGAAAAAGACCAGATCGCCCTTTTGCAGCTCGGTGACGGCGGTGCCGTTTGTCAGCTGCTGTCCGGCAGTGCGCCGGATGGAATAGCCCAGCTGCGCAAAGACATAGCGCGTATAGCCCGAGCAGTCAAAGCCGCCGGACGGCGTGGTGCCGCCCCAGATGTAGCGATAGCCGAGATATTTTTTCGCCTCGTCCACGACCTTCTGTCCCTGTGAGACATAGTCGGCCGCGCCGCCGGAATTCCCAGCCGGCTTTTCCGTCAGCTCCAGCAGGTCGCTGCGGATGTAGCCCGTCAGCTCGCCGAATGTGACCTTGTACCATCCGCAGTTCAGACCGATGATATACGGCCTGTCGCCTGGGGTCAGCTGCGCCAGAAGCTCTGCGTTCGGGTCGGGCTTTGCGCGCAGGTTGACGCTGGCCTCGGCGACGTTGGCATAGCCAAGCTCAATATTCTCGCGCTCCTTGAACGTGATGTAGTCCTTCGCCATATAGCCGATCTGCAAATTGTAGTCGACCAGATAGAAATCTCCGGACTCGCGGATAATCACGACATTATCGCCGCAGTTCGCGTTGTCCAGAATTTCCGCGCCGGTATCGGGCTTCGCGCGCAGGCGCAGACCGTCTGCCTCCACGATTCCGATTCCGGTTTTCAGTTCCACTGCCCACGCGGGGAGGGCGCAGGCAAGCGTAATTGCCGCCGACAGGGTCAGTGCGGCAATCAGCCGGTTTCTCTTTCTCATCATGACCTCCGTGTCCGGAAGAAAAATTATTTCGCGGCGAGCGCCCGCTTCAGCCACACACAGCCAACATCCAAAGCCGTATAGAAGCCGTCTTTTGTGCTCTTTTTCACGATGCGGTCCCTGGCGCGCACGTTGGGGTCGGTCAGTTGAAGCTCAACCGAAACCTTAGTGGCGATTTCCGTGTCCTGCCGCTTTTCTGTCTCCAGAATTTGCAGCATGACAATATGCGAATCGGCCATGGAGCCGTAGTAGATGATATTATCCTTTCTCATGAGCGGAATGCCCTTGTACATGAGCAGGTCCTTTTCTTCAGCCATAGAGTACCTCCTGATACAATGTAACCAAATTGTAACACAATGCGATAATTTTGTCAACAAATGTTTCTGAAATGACGCATGTGCTGCAACCGGTCCGGTGCGTTGCGCGGGAAATCAGGGAATTGCGAAATCAGTTGGATGTTTTGGACACGGGGTTCAGATGAGAAAAAATCAGGCGGCTTGGTCAAGCAAGCCGCCTGAAATGCAGGGTCTCTCAGTCAAACAGGTAGTGACGCACCAGCTCCTGAAGAAGCTCGTCACGGTCCAGCTTGCAGATCAGACTGCGCGCGTTGTTGTAGTTCGTGATATAGGTCGGGTCCTCCGAAAGCAGGTAACCGACGATCTGATTGATCGGGTTATAACCTTTTTCGCTTAAGGAACTGTAGACCGAGGTCAAAATGGCCTTCATCTCTTCTGCCGAGTCATCGGGAACCACAAACTTGATGGTGTTGCGCTCCATACGGTTACCTCCCTTGCTGTTGTGTTTCTTTCATGCTGCTATCATAATATATTGTGGCATAAAAGTAAATCACCTGAACATTTCAATTATGTTACAAGTTCGCGGCGCACATACTCGCAAGGGAGAGTATGGCGGCAGATTGCGCGGCTTATACCTGTGTTCAGCGCAGAACGACGTTCAGCTCGTCCTTCAGCTTTTCCAGCACGGCGTTGACAACGCCGGTCGAATCGTCGTCCGTCAGCGTCCGGTCGTCGGCGCGCAGCTCCAGACTGAATGCGACGCTCTTCTTGCCGGCGGGAATGGCGGGACCGCGGTAGATGTCGAACAGGTTGATCTTCTGCAAAAGCTTTCCGGCGGCCTGAGTAATGCAGCGCTCGATCTGACCAACGGTCAGGCTCTCGTCGCACACCAGCGCCAGATCGCGCGTGACGGACGGGAAGCGCGGCAGCGCGTGGAACACGCGCTCGTCGTCCAGCTGCGTGCGCACGGCCTCAAAGTCCAGCTCACAGACATAGACCTCCGCGCCGATGCCGTAGCCCTCGGCAATGAGCGGATGCACCTGGCCGATAACGCCGATTTTCGTGCTGCCGCAGACGATATCCGCGCAGCGGCCGGGGTGGTAGCTGGGATTTTCCGTGTCGGGCAGATACTCGGCGGGCTTTACATTCAGCGAATGCAGCAGCGCGTCAATCTCGCCCTTCATCGTGAAGAAGCTTTCGCCCTCGCCGTAAGCGCCGAAAATCAGGCGCTTCGGCTCATCCGGCAGCTTCTGTCCGTCAACCGGCAGATAGACACGGCCCATCTCATACAGCTTGACGTTCTTGTTCTTGTGCGCGAAGTTGCGCGCCAGAATATCCAGCATGCTGGGCAGGATTACTGTCCGCATGATCGACGTGTCCTCGCCGAGCGGGTTGATGATTCTGATCGTTCTGCGCAGCGGCGAATCCGCCGGAATGCGGATGGAGTCAAACACGGTGGGGGAGACGAACGAATAGGTGATGATCTCGCTGTAGCCGAGGCTGCGCGCCAGCAGGCACGCCTGATTCTCCAGCGCCTCCTCGGGGCTGTAGCCGCCGATGGTCGTCGTGCCGCGCATGGCGGTTGTGACGATGCGGTTATAGCCGTAGTAGCGCGCGACTTCCTCGGCGATATCGGCCATGCAGCGCAGATCGGGACGCCAGGACGGGACCTGAATCATATCGCCTTTGACCTCAATTTCCTCGCGGCGCAGGTATTCCACCATGTCCTCGCGCGGAATGTCAGTGCCCAGCAGCGCGTTGACGCGCTCCGGCTCGAGCGGCAGTTCAACGGTTTCGGGAATATAGTTGAGAATGTCGATTACGCCGTCGAGAACCTCGCCCGCGCCCAGCAGCTCGACCAGCTCACACGCGCGGTTGACGGCGGGAAGGGTCAGCATCGGGTCAATGTCCTTTTCAAATTTCGCCGACGCGTCGGTGCGCATGCCCAGCGCCAGCGCCGTTTTGCGGATGGACGCGCCAAGGAAGTTTGCGGACTCGAATACGACGTCTACGGTGTCGTCAACGATTTCGCTGTTTTCGCCGCCCATGATGCCGGCAAGGCCGACGGGCTTCGTTTCGTCGGCGATGACCAGCATGTCGGGCTGAAGATTGCGGACGTTTCCGTCCAGCGTGGTGAGCGTCTGATCGTCGCCCGCACGGCGGACGATGATGCGGCCGCCCTTGACATAGCGATAGTCAAACGCGTGCATCGGCTGGCCGTATTCAACCATGACATAGTTCGTGATGTCGACGATGTTGTTGATCGGACGAATGCCGGCAGCGCGCAGGCGGCGGCGCATCCATTTCGGGCTGGGCGCGATTTTGACGTTGCGCACCATTCTGGCCGTATAGCGCAGGCACAGATCGTCCGCCGGAACCTCCACGTCCAGAAGCTCGGTCAGTTCACCCTTGCCGCCGCCCTTTACAAGCGGCACATGATGCTTCATCGGAACGTTGAACGCCGCGGCGGTTTCGCGCGCCAGACCCAGCAGGCTGTAGCAGTCGGGGCGGTTGTTTGTGATCTCAAATTCCACGATCGAGTCGTCGTTGCCGATGACCCTGTTCATGTCCTCGCCGACCTCGCAGCCCTCGTCATTCAGAATCCAGATGCCGTCGGCATACGCCTCGGGGCAGTCGTGCTCGGTCAGTCCCAGCTCCTTGTACGAGCAGAGCATGCCGCACGACTCGACGCCGCGGAGCGTGCCCTTTGTGATATGCACGCCGCCCGGCAGATACGAATTGTGCTGTGCCACAGGAACCAGATCGCCCTGATGCACGTTCTGCGCGCCGGTGACGATCTGTACCGGCTCGCTGCCGCCGACGTCCACCTGACAGACCCACATGTGGTCGGAGTTTTCATGCCGGACGATGGAGAGCACCTTTCCCACAACGACGTTTTTGATTTCCGCGTCCATGCGTGTGGTCGTCTCCACCTTCTGACCGGCGATAGTCATAATCTCATCATATTCGCGGTCCGTCGCGGTGATGTCGACGAACTCGGAAAGCCATTTTCTTGAAATGTTCATTGCATACCCTCCTTAGAACTGCGACAGGAAGCGGATGTCGTTTTCAAAGATCATGCGCATGTCGCTGATCCTGAAGCGGCGCATGGCCATGCGCTCAAGGCCGATGCCGAACGCGAAGCCGGAGTAGACATTCGGGTCGATGCCGCAGCCCTCAAGAACCTTCGGATGCACCATGCCCGCGCCCAGAAGCTCGATCCAGCCCTCGCCCTTGCACGTCGGGCAGCCCGCGCCCTTACACTTGAAGCACTGCACGTCGACCTCGCAGCTCGGTTCGGTGAACGGGAAGTGGTGCGGACGGAAGCGGATGACGGAATCGGGACCGTACATCGCCTTGATCAGCGTTTCCAGCGTGCCCTTGAGATCTGCCATCGTGACGCCCTTGTCAATGACGAGCCCCTCAATCTGGTGGAACATCGGCGAATGCGTCGCGTCAACCTCGTCCTTGCGGAACACACGGCCCGGCGCGAGGATGCGGATGGGCGGCTGACCGATGGCCTCCATGGCGCGGATCTGCATGGGGCTGGTCTGTGTGCGCAGCAGGACAGATTCGTCGTCGGTGGTATAGAACGTGTCGCTGCGGTCGCGGGAGGGGTGATTCTCTGCAATATTCAGCTTGGTAAAGTTATAGTCGGCAAGCTCGACCTCGGGGCCGTCAAGAACCTTGAAGCCCATGGAGATGAACAGCTCCTTCGCCTCGTCCAGCGCCTTGTTCATCGGATGGCGGTGTCCAAGCTCCACCGGCTCGCCGGGGATGGTCACGTCCAGCGTCTCCGCCTTCAGCCTGGCTTCCAGCGCCTTTGCCTTCAGCGCCGTTTTTGCCTCGTCCAGCTTTTCCTCGATAGCGGCGCGCACGTCGTTTGCCATCTGGCCCATGACGGGGCGCTCCTCGGCGGAGAGCTTTCCCATCATCTTCAGAACGCCGGTCAGCTCGCCCTTTTTGCCAAGGAAGCGGACGCGCAGCGCATCCAGCTCATTGGCGTCGGAAACCGAGCCGAGCGCGCCGAGCGCCTCCTGCCGGATTTTTTCCAGTTGCTCTTTCATGTTGTATATCTCCTTTGCGTTGTTGATGAAGCAGAATGCCGGAATACGCTCTGACAGGCGAAAAAAAGCGCCCTCCGTCCACATTGGGGACGAAAGACATGCTTCCGCGGTACCACCCGCATTCGCCATAGGGCGCGCTTTCAGGCAAAAACCTGTTCTGCCGTTAACGGAGCAGACCGGCGAGCCCTACTGACAGAAAATGCTCCGCATTCAGGCCGCGGCTCACGGGAGAAGGCCCTCCATCCGCAGCAGACGGTTGCAGCACCCCGCCCTCTCTGTAGCTGCGCGCCGATTTCAGACAGCCCGATCATCGCCTTTGCATATTACTGACACTTTATCATATTTTTTCGCGTTCCGCAAGTGGAAAAAGCGAAAAAGCGGCGTTTGGCGCAAATATTCCGTTCGGATTTGACGTGCGCGGAAAATGGCCGTATAATAAGACCGCATTCGATATCCGTCGCAGGACACAGCATCTTTTTCCGCGGAGAAAGGAGAACTGTCATGGCAAAGGCTGTCTGGATTGCGCAGCATACCGGCGCGGGGCTGATCCGCACGATTCTGCCGGTGCGCGCGAGAAACTCGCACAAGGGCGATTATGGACGCGTGCTGCTTCTGTGCGGCTCGACGGGACTCAGCGGTGCGGCTGCGCTGGCGGCGAAGGCAGCCTCGCGCACCGGAAGCGGGCTGGTCTATGCCGGCGTGCCGGAGGCGGTCTATCCGATTGTGGCCGCGCACTGTATGAGCCAGATTGTGTTTCCGCTGCCGTGCGACGCGCAGGGACGGCTCAGCTTCGCTGCGCGCGGTGAAATCGAGCGCCGGCTTGCGGGCATGGACGCGGTGCTGATCGGTCCAGGGCTTGGACGTTCGGACGAGGTGCAGGCGCTGGTGACGTGGCTCCTGAAAAGCTGCCGCTGTCCGCTGGTGCTGGACGCCGACGGCATAAACGCGCTGGAGCATCATATAGATGTACTGCGCGGGAGCGCCTGTCCGGTCATCGCGACGCCGCACGACGGAGAATTCATCCGCATGGGCGGAAATCCGATGGCGGCGGACCGGATTGACGAGGCGCGGCAGTTTGCCGCGCGGACAGGCTGCGTGCTTCTGCTCAAGGGATATCGGACGATCACAACCGACGGACTGAACGTCTACCTCAACACGACCGGAAACCCGGGGCTTGCCGCCGGCGGGAGCGGGGACGTGCTGGCGGGCATACTGGTCTCTCTGCTGGGGCAGGGCGTCATGCCGCTGGAGGCTGCGGCCGCAGCTGCGTGGATTCACGGTGCGGCGGGCGATCTGTGTGCGTCCGAGATTGGCGAGTACGGCATGACGCCGGAGGATTTATTGAGCAGAATCCCGCGACTTTTACGTTGAGCGGGTGATGATTTGCGGAGAATACTTGCGGTCGCGCTGCTGCTGGCGCTGATGCTCGGCGGCTGCGCAAAAGGGCCGGACGCCATGCAGCAGGCGCTGGATTTCCGCGCCTCGGTCCTGCAAAGCGGCGGCTGCCGCTTCAAGGCGCGGATTACGGCGGATTATGAGGAGCAGGTTTTTCAGTTTACACTGGACTGTGCCTATTCTCCCGAGACGGGCGCGGAAATGACGATAATCGAGCCGCAGACGCTGGCGGGTCTGCGCGCCGTCTGCACGGAGCGGGGCGCGCAGATCGAATACGACGGCGCGTCGTTCGGCCTTGGAGCACTCGGCGGCGGACGGCTTGCGCCGATGGAGCTTCCGCTGCTTCTGGGGCAGAGCTGGTGCGGCGAATACATCGCCGCGGCGGGAAGCGCGGAAAACGGCTGGCGCATGACGTGTACCGTGGGCTATGATGAAGATGAGCTTCGCGTGGACACTTGGCTTTCCGATGACGGACTGCCGGAATACTGCGAGCTTTCCGCCGGCGGAAAGCTGCTTCTTTCCGCGGAGCTTTACGAGTTTCAGTTACAGCGGCAATAACAGACGAGGTATATGATGAAAACACTCAAAAGAACATGGGCCGACGTGTCGCTCGACCATCTGGAACAGAACTACCGCGCGCTGCGCGCGCATATTCCGGACGGCTGCCGGATGCTCGGCGTGATGAAGGCCGATGCCTACGGCCACGGCGCCGTGCCCGTCAGCCACGCGCTGGCGGAGCTTGGCGCGGATTATCTGGCTGTCTCCAATCTGGACGAGGCCGTCCAGCTGCGGCGCGGCGGCATCCGGCTTCCGATTCTGATTCTGGGCTGTACGCCCGCGGACTATGCCGATACGATGGTGTTCATGGACATCACGCAGGAGGTGCATTCGCTTGCGTACGCGCAGGAGCTGGACCGCGCGCTGGCGGGAACAAATTATATTCTGAACGTACATCTCAAGCTGGATACCGGCATGACGCGCATCGGCTTTTTTGCATATGACGACGAGCGGACGCTTGCGGAGCTTGTGCAGGCGGCGGGGCTTGCGCATCTGCACGTCGAGGGGGTGTTCATGCACTTCTGCGCCGCCGACAGCACCGCGCCCGACGATGTCGCTTTTACGCGGGAGCAGTACCGGCGCTTTACGGCCATGCTGGACGCGCTGGCCGCATCCGGCGTAAAGCCGGAAATCCGCCACTGCGCCAATTCCGGCGCGACGCTCCTGTATCCCGAGTATGCCATGGACATGGTGCGGCCCGGTATTGCGATGTATGGTCATGCGCCGTCGGCTGATACGGAGGGAATCGTCGATCTGCGGCCAATGATGTCGCTGCACACGACGATTGCGCAGCTGCGCGATGTACCTGCCGGAATAGCGGTCAGCTACGGCAGAACATACCGGACAGAGAAGCCCATCCGCATGGCGGTCCTGCCCGTCGGCTATGCCGATGGCCTTTCGCGCGCGCTTTCCGGCCGCGTGACGTTCCGATTGCACGGGAAAACCGTGCGCGGCGTCGGCCGCATCTGCATGGACATGTGCATGGTTGACGTGACGGACGTGCCGCAGGCGCAGGTTGGCGACGAGCTGACGCTGTTCGGCTATGATGAGGGCGGCGTGCTGTGTCCGTGCGAGCGTCTGGCGGAGCAGCTGGGGACAATCAGCTATGAGCTTCTGTGCGGCGTGAACAAGCGCATTCCGCGCATCTATCTGGAAAACGGAAGGCCGTCTGAAATCCTGCAATATATCGTATAGCGATACCGCTCCGGACGGGGCCGCGCGTAGCGGTTCCCGTCCGAGCTGCATAGTATGGTCTGAGAGCCTTGCGGGCTGTATAAATTCAGCAGCCGCGTGGGAAAATAACGATAGTCCGGCAGAGGCCGCGCATGCGGCGCCGGTTTTCTACTATTTTTCCGCGGAGTGTGAAGCGAATGGATACCAACGTAAAACGAGGCGATATTTTCTACGCCGATCTCAGTCCCGTGGTGGGCAGCGAGCAGGGCGGCACGCGGCCGGTGCTGATCGTGCAGAACGATACCGGCAACCGGCATTCGCCGACTGTCATTGCCGCGGCGATTACCAGCCAGACGGGCAAGGCGCGCCTGCCGACGCATATTTCGCTGTCGGGGCACGACGTCGGTCTGACGCGGGACTCCGTGGTGCTGCTCGAGCAGATCCGCACCATTGACAAGCGCCGCCTGCGCGAGCATATGGGGCATGTGGACGAGAGCCTGATGAATCAGGTCGACTCGGCCATTGCGGTCAGCTTCGGATTGCAGGGACTGTAACAGAGCGCTGATGATTCAGAGGTTCTCAGCATGATACAGCGGTTCCCCGCATAGGCTTGTGCGGGGGGCCGCTTATGTTTGATTTTGAGTACGAGATTCTGGATTCCGGCGTGCCGGCCGGAACGGCGCGCGTGACGCGCGACGGGCTGTACTGGGATGTTGAGGCCGAATGCGCCGCCGGCGGAGAGCGCATCGTCCGCGTTTACGCCTCCGGCG
The DNA here is from genome assembly GCA_934661735.1 of uncultured Oscillospiraceae bacterium. GTDB lineage: Bacteria > Bacillota > Clostridia > Oscillospirales > Oscillospiraceae > CAG-170. Next base: position 6,030 of record CAKUJN010000018.1, on the reverse strand, counting down.
GCGGCAGATGCGTGAACCTCGGCGTACTGATGCCCGAGGACGGCCGGCTGCGCCTGCACCGCCGTGTTTCCGGCGGCGTGTTCTGCTTTGACGCGGATACGCGCCTGAGCACGCAGCGGGAGACGGACTGGGCGCCGTTTTCCGGCACGGTGGAGGGTGTGGAGCTGGACGGTGCGCTGCGCCGCGGCCGGCGGCTTGCTGTTCCATGTGAGCCTGAGCATCCGTTTGCGCTGATGGAGTATTTCCGCCGGTTCCGGATCGAGCCGGTCGGCGGGAGGCCGTACTGGACGGCGGAGCTGGATGAAAGCGGCGCGCATCTGGCCGCCGCGCCGGAAAAAGAGGTTGACAACAGTACAAATTGTGATAAAATAGCGACAGCTTCAGGAATATAGCATAATTGCGATGAAAAAGTCAGACGCAGCAGCGTGTCCGCAGCGAGAGGGGAGCGGTGCAAGCCCCTTGGCAGCAGCCTGTGTCAGCCGCTTTTGAGCAGCTCCGCGGCGAGCGGAGCGGGACGCTCCCGTTACAGAGCATCTGAGATGCGCTTCGGCGCAATTAGGGTGGTACCGCGAATCAGCTTCGCCCCTATGTGTGGGGCGGGGTTTCTTTTTTGCCGCCGCTGATGAAAAATAATATTTTTGAGATAGGAGAACCAAAGAAATGGCACACAAGGCATACGGACTCAACGAGCTGCGTGAGATGTACCTGCGCTTTTTTGAGACAAAGGGTCATCTGCGCCTGCCCAGCTTTTCCCTGATCCCGCAGAACGACAAATCCATCCTGCTGATCAACGCCGGCATGACGCCGATGAAGCCGTGGTTTACCGGCGAGGAGGAGCCGCCGCGCCGCCGCGTCACTACCTGTCAGAAGTGCATCCGCACGGGTGATATCGACAACGTCGGCAAGACCGCGCGCCACGGCACCTATTTTGAGATGCTTGGCAACTTCTCCTTCGGCGACTACTTCAAAAAGGAGGCCATTCCCTGGGCATGGGAATTCCTGACCAGTCCCGAATGGGTCGGCCTTGAGCCGGACCGTCTGTATCCGTCCGTATTCGCAGGCAATGAGACGACGCCCGCTGATGACGAGGCGTTCGCCATCTGGCGCGATGTGATCGGCATTCCCGAGGACCGCATCTTCCGCTTCGGCAAGGAGGACAACTTCTGGGAGCACGGCTCCGGTCCGTGCGGCCCATGCTCGGAGATCTACTATGACCGCGGCGAGCAGTACGGCTGCGGCAGGCCAGGGTGCACTGTCGGCTGTGACTGCGACCGCTATGTCGAGGTCTGGAATATTGTTTTCTCTCAGTTCAACAACGACGGCCACGGCAGCTACACCGAGCTGAAACAGAAAAACATCGACACCGGCATGGGCCTTGAGCGTCTGGCCTGCGTTTGTCAGAATGTCGCGTCTCTGTTTGACGTCGACACCGTCATGAACATCACGAACAAGGTCTCCCAGATTACCGGCGCGCACTATGAGGAGTCGGACAAGACCGACGTTTCCCTGCGCGTGATCACTGACCACATCCGCTCGGCCACGTTCATGATCTGCGACGGCGTTCTCCCCTCCAACGAGGGCCGCGGCTATGTGCTGCGCCGTCTGCTGCGCCGCGCGGCGCGCCACGGCAAGCTCCTCGGCGTAGATCACCCGTTCCTGTACGACGTGATTGATACGGTCGTGCATGAAAACGAGTGCCAGTATCCCGAACTGCGCGAGAAGCAGGCGTATATCACCCGTGTTGTGCGCACCGAGGAGGAGAACTTTGCCAAGACCATCGACGGCGGCATGAAGATTTTCTCCGACATGCTGGCCGGTCACAAGGAAAAGGGCGAAACCGTCTTTTCCGGTGCGGACGCGTTCAAGCTCTACGACACCTATGGCTTCCCGATTGACCTGACGAACGAGATGGTCGCCGAGGAGGGCATGACGGTCGACGACGAGGCGTTCCGCAGACTCATGCAGGAGCAGAAGGTCCGCGCGCGCGAGGCGCGCAAGGCGCTGGGCGATCTGGGCTGGGCCGGCGTGGAGTTCGGCAAGGAAATCCCCGCCACCACGTTTATCGGCTATACCCAGCTTTCGGCCGAGGGCAGAATCGTCGCCATCGTCGCCGAGGATGAGCTTCGTGATGCCATCACCGCCGGACAGGACGCGATTCTCGTCCTTGACCACACGACGTTCTACGCCGAGATGGGCGGCCAGGTGGCCGACCACGGTGTTATTCGCATGGACGGCGCGGAATTTGAGGTCACCGACGTTCAGAAGAACAAGGGCGGCAAGTTCATGCACTATGGCCGACTGGTTTCCGGTTCGCTTTCCGTCGGCGATACGGTCATGGCGTGCGTCGACGCCTACCGCCGCAAGGCGATCATGCGCGCGCACTCGGCGACACATCTGCTGGATTACGCGCTGCGCACGGTCCTTGGCGATCACGCGCATCAGGCGGGCTCACTGGTCGAGCCAGACCGCCTGCGCTATGATTTCACGCATTTCTCCGCCGTCACCTCCGACGAACTGGTAAAAATCAGCCGCATGGTCAGCACAATGATCCTTGACGGTCTGAACGTCGAGGTTTCCGAAATGCCGATCGATGAGGCGAAGAAGCTCGGCGCGATTGCGCTGTTCGGAGAAAAGTACGGAAGCGTCGTGCGCGTGGTCAACATGGGCGGCAAATCCATCGAGCTCTGCGGCGGCACGCATGTGGACAACACCGCGAAAATCGGCCCGTTTCGCATTGTCAGCGAGTCGTCCGTCGCCTCCGGCGTGCGCCGCATCGAGGCTGTCACGGGCGAGGCATTCCTCAACCTGGTCGACGAGATGAATGCGCGGCTGCTGAAGGCTGCGGAAACGCTCAAGACCACGCCTGCCGAACTGTTCGCAAGAGCACAGGGCGCAATGAGCGAGATCCGCGAGCTGCATCAGACGATTGAGCGCATGAAGGACAGGCTTTTCGCGGGCGATGTCGACAGCCTGATGTTCTCGGCAAAGGACGTCTCCGGCCTCAAGGTCATCACGGCCAGCCGTGAGAACATGGACGCAAACGACCTGCGCAAGCTGGGCGATTTCCTGCGCGACAAGAGCGATAATACCGTTGCTGTCCTCTCCACGGTCAACGGCGAAAAGGTCACGCTCCTTGCCGTCTGCGGCAAGAATGCCATTGCGCGCGGTATCAAAGCCGGCGATATCATCCGCGCCATCGCGCCTGTTGTCGGCGGAAAGGGCGGCGGTAAGCCGGATTCTGCCATGGGCGGCGGCACGAATGTGCTGAAGCTGGACGACGCGCTGGCCGCGGTTGACGATTTTGTCACGACGAACGTGAAAAACTGAGGAGGAATCGACTATGACGGATTGTCTGTTCTGTAAAATCATCGCGGGGGAAATCCCCAGCACAAAGGTCTACGAGGACGATCAGTGCTATGCGTTCCTCGATATTGCGCCCATGGCGCCAAAGCATTTTCTCGTCGTGCCGAAGCAGCATTTTGCCTCCGCGGCAGAGGTCACGCCGGAGAATGAGGCTGTGATCGGCCACATCTACTCGGTGATTGCAAAGCTTGCGAGGGAGCAGGGCTTTGCCGACGGCTACCGCGTCGTTACGAACGTGGGTGAGCTTGCCGGCCAGACGGTGCATCATATCCATTTCCATGTCCTGTCCGGCAAAACGCTCGGCAGCTTCAACTGAGCTGATACAAACGCAGAACCGCGGCGCAGCGTCAGGCTGCGCCGCGGTATTTTTGCGCACTTTTTGAAAATTGCGCAAATTTGCGCAGCGCGTGTATCTGGCTGTTGCAATTCCGGACAAAATGCTGTATCCTTTATGCCCATCCGATGGATTTTTTCTGTTTTCGCGGTGTTTCTTTACTTGCGTGAAAACAGAGAATACCCTATAATATAAGCCACAAAAGCTGCGGCGGCTTCCTGCGCCTGCCGCGCTGTTACTGCTGAGCGAAAACCGGAAAGGAAGATCGATTGAGCCTATGAGTAATTCCGCAAAGCAAGCACAGGAGACCGGAAGCTCGTTTCTGGAAAAGCTGTCGACGGTCATTGTCGACAAGCGCAATCTGGTGTTTCTGATTGTCATCATTCTGCTTGTGTTTTCCGCCTTTTCCCGCAACTGGGTCGAGGTGGAAAGCGATCTGACGGCCTATCTGCCGGAGACGTCCCAGACGAAGCAGGCGCTTTCGCTGATGGATGAACAGTTCATCACCTACGGCACGGCCGAGGTCATGGTCGCCAACATCACAAAGACGCAGGCCGCCGCGCTGAGGGATCAGCTGGCGGAAATCCGCGGCGTGCAGATGATCGATTATGACGAGACGGACGCGCATTACCACAATCTCTCGGCGCTGTACTCCATCACGTTCGCTTACGCCGAGGATGATGAAGCGTGTCTGGAATCGCTTGACGCTGTCAGAACGGCGCTTTCACAGTATGACGTGTTCGTCAAGACCGACCTCGGCAACACACAGGAGGAGACGATTGAGCACGAGATCAACGTCATCATGGTCTATGTCGCGTTCGTCATTGTGGCGGTGCTGCTGTTCACGTCGGAAACCTATGGCGAGGTGCCGGTGCTGATTCTGACGTTTGTTGTGGCGCTGATCCTCAATCAGGGTACCAACTATCTGCTGGGAAAGATTTCGTTTGTCTCCAACTCTGTCACCAGCATTCTTCAGCTGGCGCTTTCCATCGACTACGCGATCATTTTCTGCAACCGCTTCAAGGAGGAGCACCGCCTGCTCCCCATCCGCGAGGCGGTCATCATCGCGCTTTCCAAGTCCATCCCAGAAATCGGCGCAAGCTCACTGACGACCATCGGCGGTCTGGTGGCCATGCTGTTCATGCAGTTCCGCCTCGGCCCCGATATGGCCATCTGCCTGATTAAATCCATTGCGTTCGCGCTGCTTTCGGCGTTCATTGTCATGCCCGGGCTGCTGATGCTCTTCGGCCCGCTGATCGACAAAACCGGCCATAAGAGCTTCGTGCCGAAGATCCCGTTTGTCGGGAAAATCGACTATGCCACGCGCTATATCGTGCCGGCCGTATTCCTTGTGCTCATCGCGTTCGGCTTCCATTTCTCGCAGAACTGCCCGTTTGCCTACGGCTACAGCCTGCTGGAAACGCCGAAGCTGAATGATACGCAGATTGCCGAGCAGATGATCGAGGACAATTTCTCCTCCACCAATATGTTGGCGCTGATGGTTCCGGCAGGGGACTATGGCAGCGAGCGCGAGCTTCTTGCCGAGCTTTCGCAGTATGACGAGGTCGACAGCACCATGGGCATGACCAACATTGAGGCCATGGACGGCTACATGCTGGCCGACAGGCTCACCCCGCGCCAGTTTGCCGAGCTTGCGAATCTGGACTATGAGCTGGCTACGGTCGTGTACGCGGCTTACGCCGCCAATAATGAGAACTATGGGCAGCTGGCCGGAAATCTGGCAAACTATTCCGTCCCGCTGATTGATATGCTGCTGTACGTCTGCGACCAGCTGGACGCGGGCGTGGTGACGCTGGACGCCGAGCAGACAAAGCTTCTTTCCGACGCGAAGGTGCAGATGCTCAGCGCGAAGAACCAGCTTCAGGGCGACCGCTACAGCCGGATGCTGATCTATCTCAATCTTCCTGTCAGCGGCGACGAGACCTACGCATTTACCGACACGATTCTGGAACTGGCGCAGAAATATTATCCGGACGATCCGGTTTATCTGGCGGGCAACTCCACAAATGAGTATGACTTTGAAAAGTCGTTCGCTGTGGACAACACGGTCGTCAGTATTGTCTCCGTGCTCATCGTTCTGGTCGTGCTGCTGTTCACGTTCAATTCGGCCGGCATGCCGCTGCTGCTGATTCTGGTCATTCAGGGCAGTATCTGGATCAACTTCTCTTTCCCGACGTTCTCCGGAAGATATCTGTTCTTCCTCGGCTATCTGATTGTCAGCTCCATCCAGATGGGCGCGAATATCGACTATGCCATCGTCATTGCCAGCCGTTATCAGGAGCTGAAAGGAAAAATGCAGCACAGGGATGCGA
>CAKUJN010000017.1 GCA_934661735.1 uncultured Oscillospiraceae bacterium | reverse complement strand
AGGACGAGCAGCGCAATGGACGAGGCCTGCCGCTTGCGGCGGGACGAGGGATATGGAGCTTGCGAGGACGAAGCGCCTCTTTTTGCCTACTTTTTCTGGCGCAACAGAAAAAGTAGGCCGCCGGAGGCACAGTTGCAGTGTAACCGCAATAGAGGCAGTCCGGTGAAAACGGAAAAGGGACGGGCTTTTGCCCGTCCCTTTGGTATTTACAGGATCAGCGCCGGAGGACGCTTCCGGCGGCTGCGCCGGTGAATTTTCCGTCCGCGATGGCCGCCGTGCCGTTTACCAGCACATAGTCCATGCCCTGTGCCAGCTGCTCGGGGTCAAGGTACGTTCCGGCCTCGTGCACGCGCGCGAGGTCGAAAATATTGATATCCGCATCGCAGCCGGCGGCAAGCCGTCCCTTCTGCGCAAAGCCGAACAGGTCCGCCGCCTGCGATGTGACCTTTTTGACGGCCTGTTCAAGCGTCAGCACGCGCTTTTCGCGCACATAGCGCTCCAGCAGGCGCGCATACGTCCCGTAGACGCGCGGGTGCAGCCGTCCGCCGGTGGGGTAGGTGCTGTCGGAGATCACGCCGCTGAACGTGTCGCGCAGAATGTCGCAGATGTCGTCCTCGTGCGCGATGAAATCGATCATCGTGACCATGCAGCGCTCATCCGCCAGCAGATCGAACGCGAAATCATACGCATCGCGGCCGGCACGCTCAGCCAGCTCGGCGATGCTCTTTCCGATGTATTCCGGATGCGTGCCGCCTGCCAGCGTCGTCACATGCACGTTCTCCCAGCCGACCAGACGGACGATGTTCTCAAAATCCGCGCCGGTCTGCATCCGCTCGCGCAGGTGCGCGCGGAATTCCGGCCTGCAGAGATTTTCGCTCAGCGCCGCGAGGCCGCCGCGCTGGCACTCGGGCGGCAGGACGTGGATCAGCTGGGTCGAGCCTGCCTCATACGGATACAGATCGCATGAGATGTCCAGCCCCTCGTCCCGCGCGCGCGCCATCATTTCCAGCATGCGCGGCACGGCGCGCCGCCAGTTGTCGCGGCCCATGCCCTTGAGATGGCTGATATGCACCGGCGTGCGCAGGGCGCGCGCCACGTCAAGCATTTCCGCCAGCGCCTCAACGACGCCAGCGCCCTCCTGACGCATGTGCACGGTGATGACCGTGCCGCTTTCGCGCAGCGGCGCAAGCGCTTCAATCAGGCCGTCCGTCGTATAGAAGCACTCCGGCGCGTAGCCGAGGCCCAGCGAAAGACCCACCGCGCCGCCGGACAGCGACTGCTCGATCAGGCGGTGGATTTCACGCACCTGCTCCGGCGTCAGGCTGTCCGCGCCGTATCCCGCCACCGCCGCGCGGATGGTGCCGCCGCCGGCGAGCATGCCCACGTTCAGCGGCAGCGCGGTGCGCGCCGCCGCGTCCAGATAGCTCTCCATGGTCGACGTATCGACCGTGGGGGCCACCTCGCCCGTGACGGGCGCAAGATAGTCATAGATCTCCCGCCGGCGCACAGACGGCGCGGGCGCGACCGGAAGGCCGCAGTTGCCATTGATGATGCCGGTCAGGCCCTGCGCCAGCTCCAGCCGGCCGAAGCCCGCGCGGAACACCGCCGCATCGGCGTGGCGGTGCACATCCCAGAAGCCAGGCGTGACAAAGCGGCCCGCCGCGTCGATGCGCGTCTTGGCCTGCGCGCCGTCCAGCCGGCCGATTGCCTCGATTTTTCCGCCGCGGATGCCGATATCCGCGCCAAACGGTGCGTTTCCAAGTCCGTCGACCAGTATTCCGTTCAGAATCAGCGTATCAAATACCATAAAAACACCTCATCCATGAAAAATATGCGCAAAATGCCGCGCTACAGCAGCTTCCGCGCCTGCGCAAGCGCCAGCGGCAGATATTTCCAGTAGTATTTCCCGTCCGTTTCGCCGCTCCGGTTGCCGATGGCGACCCATTCGCAGTACTCGTACAGCAGGAAGCAGTCCAGCGTCCGCTGCCATTCGTCCCGCGCGACGCCCCGCTCCCGCAGCAGGTTCTCGTAATAATACGCCGCCGCAAAGGCCCTGTCCGCCTCCGTCATGTAAAACAGCGCATCCGCCGATTCCTCGCCGTAGGCCAGCAGCCGCGCCAGCGGCGCGGGATACGGCAGAATCCCCGCAAACTCCCAGTCGATCAGCACGGCGCGCTTCTGCGCCGGACACACGCGCACGTTGAACGGCAGCAGGTCGTCGTGGCACAGCGTCCGCGGGAGCGTCTCATACAGGCGCAGAAATTCTTCATAGCCCGCCTCCAGCACGGCGTCGTTCAGAAATTCGCCGCGCCGCCTCCGGCCGGAGAGGCTCTTTTCAAACGAATACGCCTCCGCGGCGTGCGCCGTGTCGTTCCAGTACGCCGCCTGCATGGAAATCAGCGCGTCCAGCGCCAGCATCAGCGCCCCGCGCGTGCAGCGGCACAGGTCGTGCCCGTCGACATACTCCATCAGAAGCCAGTCCTCGCCGCGGACGCGCTGTTCCGCGTAAATTTCCGGCGCGTACCGGCTCCCGCGCAGAAAGGTGCGGTAGACCTCCGCCTCGTATTCCTTCGCGGCCTTCAGCAGGCGCGTCTGCCCGCCGGATTCAATTTTCCAGACGCGGTACAGTCCGCCGTCCGCCTCTTCGCAGCGCAGCTGTGTGACGGCCGGCGCACCGCGCGCGGGCAGCGCGTCCATGGCGCGCAGAATTTCCAACGGCAAAGCGTCCATCGCTCCCGCCTCCCTCCGCATAGCGTATCCATATTATAGTGCGAAACGCGCAAAGCCGCAAGGGCTTTGCGCGTTTCGATACAACATCCGCCTATGTCTGCTCCCGATAGTGCAGAACGTCTTTGACCGCCGCGCGGCCGCGGAACACCGTCAGCCAGCATACACCCATCGTGACAAGGCCGCAGATGGTCATGCACACGCGGTAGTCCAGTACCTCGCCCAGCGCGCCCACGGCCAGAGAAAGCACGGTGCCCGCAATGGTGAACAGGACACTGCTAAACGCGTTGATGCGGGCGCGCAGCTGCTCGGGCAGATAGCTCTGCACCGCGGCCTCGCGGATGGTGGCGCTGTTGATGCCCAGAAAGCCGCAGACCGCGCGGTTTGCCAGCATCAGCGGATACGGCAGCCACAGAAGGCACGCGTCCATCGTCTCATAGATCTGATAGACCATGAAGATAAAGCCGAAGCGCTTTTCCGGCTTCAGGCTCCACCGGTAGCGCACCGCCCCGCCGAGCGAGCGCCCCGCAAACTCCACCACGGAGAACAGCGAATACATCGCCGCGGAAAAGCCCGCCGTGACGCGGAAGAACGCAACCAGCAGCGGCGAATAGCCATACGCCATGCCGTTGGTCACGGCCGAATAGACAAACAGCGCGCGCAGGCCCTTTTCCTGCCGCAGATACGCCGCGGCCTCGCGGAGGTCGGCCCACCACCGGCGCACGGAGAAGCGCTCCGCGCCGCCGCGCGGCAGCTCCGGCACCTGAATCCGGCTTTCAATCAGCGCGGCAGAAATCGAAAACGCCGACTGTATCAGCAGAATGTTCGCCACGCCGACCGTCTGGAACAGCGCCGCCGCCACAGGCGTCATCACGACCTTGAGCACCGGATAGAGCATGGACGAGACGGTATAGCCCTTTTCCTCCATGCCCTTCGGCAGAATCTGCGGGTAAATGCTGTTATATGCCAGCTCGTCAAACGTCCCCAGACACGACAGCAGCAGCGAAAAGCCCAGATACGCCGTGTATGAAAACGGAAACCGGCGCAGCAGAAGCCCCGCCGCGGCATACAGCACGCCGTTGACCAGATCGCCGCCGACCAGAAACGGCTTGCGCGGCAGACGGTCCATCAGCGGCGCGATGAGCAGCGGCAGAATCAGCCCGGGAAAAAATTGCAGCGCAACGGTCAGCGCTGCGGCCATCGTGCTCCCTGTCTCGTCAAAGACCAGAAACGACAGCGCAAAGCCGCTGATGATGCCACCCGCCGCGCCAAGCGTGGTGGCAAGCGTGATGCGGGTGAAATCCCGCGTCCAGAGCGTCTTTTTCACTTCTCTCACCTCATACTGCTTTCTGATTCAACACTTCAATCAGAAAGGTTTTTAATGGAATATCCGTATCACGCACATTCTACCATGCGCGCCGAGATGAGAAAATCCCCTTGTTTTGGGAAAATTTCTCCAAAAACAAGGGGCTTAATGCCGGTTTACCGGCGTTTATCAGGAAAATTCCTGCATCAGCAGAAACGCCTGCCGGTACTGGCGGTTCGCCTGATACCATTCCAGCATCCACGGCAGATGAAACCGCGCATAGCCGCTTGGAAGCACGCGGCGGATTTCCGCAAACAGGCCGGTCAGAAGCTCGCCGTATCCGGCGTCGTGAAGATAGTCCGGATGCTCCAGGCGGTAGCGCACCGGCTCCAGCATCCGCGCGCGCAGCAGCGGGTCCGGGCTGCCGCACAGCGGTGCAGCCGCGTCCAGCGCGCGCAGCGCCTCCTCACGGCGGCCAAGCTGTTCACAGCAGACGGCCAGCTTGTGCAGCTCCATCGCCGTCGGGTCCTCCAGCGCGGAAAAATAGCGGTACGCCGCCTGCGCGTCGCCCTGTATCAGGTCGGTGGAGGCAATGTTATAGCGGATGGTGCGCAGCATGCTCTGATCGCCCACCGCCCGTGCCAGCCGCGCGGCCACGGCATAGTGCTCGCGCATCTGCGCAGCATTTTGCAGATCGGAATAGCAGTTGCCCAGAAATACGCGGCACCGCAGCATCAGATGCGCCATGCCCTGCTCCGCCGCGGCGTCGCACGCGCGCTGAAGCGCCGCTGCCGCCTCGGTATAGCGTCCGGCGTAATAGCTGTGCATGCCGTCCAGCATCCGGTAATACGGCGCGGGGTCCAGCGCCAATGCGGCGGCAAAATCATTTTGCAGCACGCGCTGCATGGCAAGCTGCTGCGCATCCAGAAACGGCTCGAACGCCTCGTCCAGCGGCGCGGCCTCGTCGCTGTAGAACGCGTTCAGGAGCCCGAAGTCCGCCGCGCGGCGGCTCCGGCGCAGTACGCCGGCATGCGGCGCAAGCGCCGCAAACTGCGCGCGGAACGCGTCCTCATCGCCGCAGAGCAGAAGCTCGCGGCATTCGTCCAGCGCCTCGCCGTCCGTCTCGCCGCCGTCATAGTCCAGCTCCAGCCGCGCGAAAAGCAGGCGCAGAATCTCCTCCGAGGCACGGGCCTTGCCCTGCTCCAGTCTGGACAGATACGACACCGCGCAGATGCCGCGGCAAAGCCCTTCCTGACTCCAGCCGCGGCGCAGGCGCTCGGTCCGGATCAGCAGTCCCGCAAGCTCCATTCGCTCAGTCCTCCGCCGCGCCGTCCGCACCGGCGGACGCGCCCTCGGCCAGCTCGGGCGAGATCTTTTTGAAAATCCGCCACAGAATCTGCGCGTCCAGATACGCCGTCAGCGAAAAACCGATCAGAATCCAGACGATGGACAGGCGCAGGAACGTCGCCGGCGTCAGCAGGAGCAGAATCACCGGCAGCAGATTCAGAATCGACATGAGCAGCGTCCGCGGCAGGTTCGCGATGCTCAGCAGCAGCACGTTGCGCAGCGTCTGCCAGATGGTATTTTCAAACGTGGCGATATAGGCAAAGACATAGGCAAACACGAAAACCAGCAGCGCCAGCGGCAGCACGCACACCAGCACCATCAGCGCCGACGCGCCCAGCGCGCCGCCCAGCAGCAGCCACAGATTGACCGCGCACAGCGCCGACGGCACCAGCAGAATCAGCCACGTCAGCGTGGCGGGCTTGAAATTGGAGCGGAACGCGCGGAAAAAGTCCTTCATCAGCGCGCCGTCGGTTCCGGCGGCCATGTTCAGCAGCACGCGGTACAGCGCCGTGGTGGCCGCGCCGATGGTGACGACCGGCACGCACAGCGCCAGCCACACCAGATTCAAAATGACAAGGTCGGCAATGCGGGACAGAAACTGCATCACCGGCGCATCGGGATTAAACAGACGGTTCATCGGGTTACCTCCAATTTCAAATCACGTCGATCTGGCACATCTGCATGGCGCGCAGCGCGTTTTCGTGGCTCTGCGGGGTGACGCCCGCACAGCACGACGCGCGCACCGAGACCGGCAGCTCCGGCAGCGCGCCCTTGAGCATCAGCGCATTTGTGATTACGCAGATATCGGTGCAGAGGCCGATGAGCTCCACGCCGTCCAGCTGCGGCAGCATCGTCAGAAACCTGATCAGCTCGGTCGAGCCGAACGACGGCTTGTCAAAGCACGGCGCGCCCGCCGTATCCAGCCGCGCGTCGATCTGCCAGCCGTCCGTGCCCAGAATGCAGTGCGGCACGGGCAGCTTCCGCCCCTCCTGCGTCTGCAAATAGTTTTCATGATGCGTATCGCGCGTGAACACCACGCGCTCGCCGTCCGCGCGCGCCTGCGCGATGCGGGCCTGCACCGCGGGGACGATGGTCTGCGCCTCGGGCGTGCCCAGCGCGCCGTCGATAAAGTCCTTCTGCATGTCAATCACTGCCAGAACCTTCATAAAACACACCTCGCCTGTTTTTGTTTTTCTGATTATATCATATCTGAAATTGTTTTGCATCCATGCTTGACAAAAAGGCGGGATGGGAATATACTCCCATTATATAAAAATATTTATATAAAATCTTGTATGTATTCCAATTTTATTCTCCGGTTTAAGTTTTGATAAGGAGGGGGCATGATGACGCTGCTGGAAAGCATTCAGACGCTGTATCAGCGGCTGCGACTTGACAGCTATCGCCGGATGTTCGGCGCCATCCGCGAAAAGGACGGCAGTCTCAGCGCGACCGAGGCGTTCTCCGCCGACGTCATTCACCTGCTGGGGACGCCGACATTGCAGCAGTTTGCCAATGCCATCGGCATTTCCCAGCCGAACGCGACGTACAAGGTCAATTCTCTTGTCGCGAAGGGCTATGTCTGCAAGCAGACGGCTGAAAGCGACCGCCGCGAGGTTCGTCTGACGACGGGCGAAAAATTCCGAAGGTATCTACAGGAGCGGAGCCGTTCGCTTGAGCGCGCGGCGGCGCACCTGCGCAGACGCTACACCGACGAAGAGCTTGCGCTGACGGCGGACGTCGTCAACGCGCTGCTCACCGAAATGGAAAGAGAGGAGCAAACGGATGATTGATATTTTTGAAAAATGCCGCAGGCCGATGCTGGCCGACGAAATCCGCGAGGCGGGGCTGTACCCCTACTTCCACGCGCTGGAGTCGCGGCAGGACACCGAGGTCGTCATGGAGGGCAAACGCCGCATCATGCTCGGCTCAAACAACTATCTGGGTCTGACGACCTGTCCCGAGGTCATCGAGGCCGGCATTCACGCGTATGAAAAGCTCGGCTCAGGCTGCTCCGGCTCGCGCTTTCTCAACGGCACGCTGAAACTGCACCTTGAGCTTGAGGCGGAGCTGGCAGATTTCCTGCACAAGGACGCCGTAGTGACGTTCTCCACGGGCTTCCAGTCCAATCTGGGCATTATCAGCGCCGTCGTCGGTATGCACGACTATGTGATCATGGACCGTGAAAACCATGCCAGCCTCTATGACGGCTGCCGCCTGTCCTATGGCAAAATGCTGCGCTTCCGTCACAACGACATGGCCGATCTGGAGGCAAAGCTGAAAAAGGTCCCCGAAAACTGCGGCTGTCTGATCGTGACCGACGGCGTGTTCTCCATGGGCGGCGATATCGCAAACCTGCCGGAGATCTGCCGTCTGGCGAAGCAGTACGGTGCGCGCGTGATGGTTGACGACGCGCACGGTCTCGGTGTTCTGGGCGACGGCGGACGCGGCACGGCAAGCTATTACGGCCTTGAGGATCAGGTTGATATCTATATGGGCACGTTCTCCAAATCGCTCGCCTCGCTCGGCGGCTATATGGCGACTGACGCGCGCGTGGCGGACTATGTGCGGCACAATTCCCGCCCGTTCATCTTCTCCGCGTCCATTCCGCCGGCAAACGCCGCCGCGGCGCTGGCCGCGCTGCGCCATCTGCGCGCGCATCCGGAGCTGGTCGAAACGCTTCAGGGCAACGCCCTTTACATGCGCAAATGCCTGAACGACCGGAACATCAGAATGCGCCCGTCCAACGGCGAATGCGTCCCGATCATCCCGATTTACACCTATGAGGAGATGCCGACGCTGCAAATCGCCAAGGAGCTTTACGATGCGGGCGTATATGTCAACAGCTCGCTCCCGCCCGCGGCCGCGCCGCATGAATGCCTTCTGCGCACCAGCCTGATGGCGACGCATACGCACGCGCTGATTGACGAGGCGGTCGGCGTGATTGCAGAGGTTCTGGGGAGGCACGCCCTATGAGCGGCAAGGTCTGTCTGATTACCGGCGGCACATCCGGCATCGGCCGCTGCACCGCCGCGGCCATGAAGGAACGGGGCTACACGGTCTATGAGCTGAGCCGCCGCGAAACGGGCGTCGAGGGCTTTTTCCACATTCCGACCGACGTGACGGACGAGGCGATGGTCAACGCCGCCGTGGAAGAGGTCCTGCGGCATGAGGACCACATCGACGTTCTCATCAACAACGCCGGCTTCGGCGTATCCGGCGCGGTGGAATTCACCGCCCTTGCCGACGCGAAGCGCCAGCTGGAGGTCAATTTCTTCGGCATGGTCAACGTCTGCCACGCCGTCCTGCCCGTCATGCGCAAGGCTGGAAAAGGGCGCATTGTGAATTTAAGCTCGGTCGCGGGTGCGATTCCGATTCCGTTCCAGACGTACTATTCCGTCAGCAAGGCCGCCATCAATTCCTACACCATGGCGCTTGCAAACGAGGTCCGCCCGTTCGGGATTCAGGTCTGCGCCGTCATGCCCGGCGATATCCGCACGGGCTTCACCGCCGCGCGGCAGAAAAGCCAGCTCGGCGACGACGTTTACGGCGGCCGCATCAGCCGCAGCGTCGCGGGCATGGAGCACGACGAGCAGACCGGCATGGCGCCGGAAACCGCCGGCGCGTACATCGCCTCGGTCGCCACGCGCCGCAGCGTCAAGCCGCTGCGCTCGATCGGGCTTCAGTACAAGTTCTTCTGCGTCCTGGCAAAGCTTCTGCCGGTACGGACGCTCAACTGGCTGGTCGGAAAAATCTACGCGAAATAAGCAGGGCGCCGCCCGTCGGGCGGCGCTTTTTGCGCGGGAAGCGGGAAGCGCACACGCGGCGTGCAGGCGCTTTGTTTTCCGCGTTATGGAATCGATTCTGGACATCCGGCCGCAATTATGGTATCATTTTGTTAAATTACGGTGTGGATTGGAGAGAAAAATGGGAAAACGCATCACCATGGCCATGATAGCGGACGCCTGCCGGACGTCGATCGGCACGGTTGACCGCGCTCTTCACAACCGCGCAGACATCAATCCGGAAACGCGCAGAATGATATTGGAAACCGCGGAACGGCTGGGCTATAAAACCAACCAGCTGGCGGGAGCGCTCAGCCGCAGAAGCACCATCCGCCTTGCCTGCATCGATCTGAACGAGCCGGAGGATTTCTTCGGATATATTCACAGCGGCGTACAGCGCGCGGCGGAGGAGCTGGCTCCATACGGCATTGAGGTGGACCTGCTCTACTATGACGCGCACACCCCCGACTCACAGCAGCAGCTGCTGGCGTCGCTCGACTGCGCGCAGTATGACGGAATTGCAATCAATCCGCAAAGCGTGGCGTGCGCCGCATATATCGACCGCTTTTCCGCTGCGGGTATCCCCACGGTGACCTTCAACAACGATCTGCCGAACAGCGCACGGCTGTTCTATGTCGGCGTGGATTCCGAGCAGTCCGGCCGCATGGCCGGCGATATTATGGGAACGCTCCTGAACGGCCGCGGCGCTGTGACCATTATGGGGAACTTCAATCAGGCCATACCGTTTGTCGAGCGTTTTCAGGGCTTTTGCGACGTGATTCACCGGCATTATCCGGAAATCTCCGTCTATCCATCCGCAGACTGCAAGCTGGACATGACGCTGACCAGGCGGAATCTGTCCAATCTGTTCGCCTCCGTTCCGGACATCCGCGGCATTTTCTGCACAAACTACGTCAGTACGGTCGGCGCGATTCGCGCGCTGCGCGAGCTTGGACCGAAAAACGTCGCCCTGATCGGATACGACATCAGTCAGGACGGCATACAGGCGGTAAAGGACGGAACCTGTCAGTGTCTTTTGTATCAGGACCCGTATCAGCAGGGCTATCAGGCCATCCGGTTTCTTGCGAAGCACATTCTGGAGAGCTGGACACCGGAAACCGACAAGATTCTGCTTGAAACCCGTCTTGCGTTCCGCCAGAACATCGAAAACTACAGCAGCGGAATTCTCCGCTGGGATCGTTCGCTGTTCTAGGGTAAAATAACCACGGGCTCCCTGCCGTTCCGGCAGGGAGCCCTTTTCTGTTTTCTGCTCCCGCGGCTTCCGAAAGCGCCATAAACGGGGAGAGGCTGGGCGCGGTTCGCGCCCAGCCTCGGGGTATGACCATGCCGTTCTGTGCGGTGCGTCAGCGCATGCAACGATACAGGAACGTCACAATCTGCGCTCTGGTGCAGGTATCGTCGGGGGCAAAGCGTCCGCCGCCGACACCGGTCGTCACATCGTTTTCCGCGGCCCACGCGACCGCTTTCGCGTAGTACGCGCCGGACGGAACGTCCGTAAAGGCTGCGCTGCTTCCGCTCGGCTTGCCAAGCGCACGCCACAGGAACGTGACCGCATGCGCTCTCGTGCACGTCTGGTTCGGGCTGAACGTCGTCGGCGAGGTGCCGTCCGTGATGCCGTTTTCAACGGCCCACGCGACCGCCTTCGCGTAGTACGCGTCCGCCGGAACGTCCGTAAACTTGCTCAGCGCCTTCGGCGCGGGCGAGCCGCAGGCTCTCCACAGGAACGTCACAAACTGCGCCCTGGTGCAGCCCAGCTCCGGCCCGAAGAGGCCGTTGCCGATGCCGCCGGTGATATCGTTCTTCGCCGCCCACGCGACTGCCTTGTAGTAATACGCATTCTTCGGCACGTCGCGGAACGGGCTGTTTTCCGTCTCCTCGACGAAGCTTGCACGGATGGTCACACCGCCCTCGGGCATGACAAACGTGAACTTGCCGTTGCCGCGATTGATCACATTCACGCGGTCGCCGTTCTTGTCGGTCACAATCAGATCGCCCAGCTCATAGCCGGTGTCGGGCTTGACCG
The DNA here is from genome assembly GCA_934661735.1 of uncultured Oscillospiraceae bacterium. Lineage (GTDB taxonomy): Bacteria > Bacillota > Clostridia > Oscillospirales > Oscillospiraceae > CAG-170. Next base: position 18,974 of record CAKUJN010000017.1, on the reverse strand, counting down.
TGATGGTAACCGTTTCGCCCTTCTCGGCGCTCTTCGGGTCGGTGGAAATTGTACCGTTTTCCGTCTTGTCGGGGGTTCTGACCGGATAAACCGGCGTATTGCTGCCGCCGGAGGCCGGCCGTCTGACAATCGACAGCTTGCCGTCTGCATACTCGATGGTATAGTTCGCGGAAGCCATTGCGCCACTGGCGCGGATGATATACTCGCCCGTTTTCGTCGTGTCGGGCGTGACCTCGTTCCCCTCCGCGTCCACATATTTCAGCGTCGGTTCGATGTTCAGCTTATCCTCGCCGAGCAGGCCGGAAACGGTGTAGTCCGTATCCTGCGCCGGACTTGTCAGGTCGGGGGCCTTGCCGCCGACGTAGACGCGCTTGTCCAGCGCCGTAATGGTCACAACCGCCTGTTTTACGGTCAGCTGATAGCTTGCCTCCGCCTTGTCGAAGTCCTTCGTCTGCGCCGCCGTGGCCGTAATCGTCGCCTTGCCCGCGCCGACAATCGTCACCTTGCCAGTGTCTTTGTCCACTGTGGCAACGCTCGGGTTGTCGCTGACATACGTCACCGACGTCTGCGCGCCGGTCGCCGCAAGGATGAAGCTTTCGTCGCCGTAGGTCACGGTCGTTTCCTTCGTGTCGAATTTGAAGTCGGGCTGCGGGTCGCGCTCGGTCAGCGTTATCTTGAGGACAATCGTAAAGTCCTCATAGTTGCTGCACTGCGCCTTGAGCGTGATGGTGACCACATCACCGGCCTTGCCGCCGGTAATGGCGTAGGTCAGCGTCTTGCCGTCTGCCGTGAAAGTATGCGTGGGAAGCTGAATGCTCGCTTCACTGTTATAGCTCCACGTCGGGCCCTCGGGAAGGTCAGACCAGTCCGGCGTGTAGGTGTGCTCGCCGTCGTCCGTGAACTTCTGCGTCAGCTTGACCGTGGCAAGCACTTTGCCGTCGGCCGGTCCGACCGTCACATCAATTGCAGCACCGACTACCCGCTTATAATTCGTGTTGTCGGGCGTGAAATAGGCGTCATATTTTATTGTGCCGATCTGGTCAAGTACGGTATCAGGCTCATTCCAGCTCCACGTGCCGGGCAGATTGCCCTCGGGATTGGGCAGCGTGATATCGCTGAGCTTCTGGCCGTATTTCGCGGTCAGGCCGGAGGGCTTCGTATAGGGGGTCGGCGAGGCCTTTTCTACCTTGAACGCCACGGCAGTCGTGGTGAATTCTTTGTAGTTCTCCGTCTCCGCAATCACGGCATACATGTAGTAGGTTCCGACGTTCAGCGTGGTCGGCTCGATGTCCTTCCACTCTGTGCCGCCGCTGTTCACATTGGTGGTGCTGTAATAATACGTCACTGCGGCGTTCAGGTCGCCCGCCCGGCCTGTCAGCGTCGGCGTGCTGGGCGTTTCGTTGTAGGTGTAGCCCTTCATGCTGACCTCGCCGCCCTGCTTGGCCTTGTTGACCGTGATGGTGATATCGGCGCTTCTGGAGTAGCCGTCCGCCGTGGCGACAACGCGGTATTTGTGCGTGCCGACGGAGAGGTTCGTAAGCAGACCGCTGTCCATGCCTGTCGGCTCACCGCTGACGATCTCATACCACTGAAGCTTGAAGTCGGTGACGCCAGCAGCCGTTTTGCAGTCTGCCGTCAGCTTCACGGGCGTGCCGTATTCCACGGTATGATTCTCCGCGTCCGAGGTCAGCGTGACCGACTGGATGGGGGCCGCCACGGCGGTGATGTTGTTCGCGGTCTTTTGCGCGAGCTGCTGCTCCCTCAGCCACGTGCCGCCCTCAGCGGTGCTCCTGAACGCATAGCCGTCCGCAAGCAGGCTGCCGAGAATCTGGTCGCTGCTAAGCGAGGCAAAGCGGCCGCCGCTGATTTTGGTGGTGTATTTGACCGCAACAGCACCGAGGAACGTGCCGCCGCTGATCGTGTTGGATCTGGCGTAGGACAAAATGCCGCCCTTGAACGTGCCGCCCTTGATGGTCAGCTCGGGGCTGATGTTGGCCTCCAGCGCGTACTGATCGCCCTTGAACGTGCCGCCCTCGATGGTCAGCGTGCCATCACTCAGGCACACGGGATAGCCGCCGGGCACCTTGCTTTCAATCGTGCCGCTTTGTGCCTGGCTGCCGTCGCAGATGGTTACTGTCCCCGAAGTGTATATCTGGATAAGGCGATCCTTTCCGCTTCCGCTGGGGGTGCCGGTGTCGGTGATGGTATGGCCGTTCAGGTCGAGGGTGATGTCTTTGACGGCTCCGATATTTCCGATCGTGAGCGTTCCGGAGAGCGTCACGTCAGCCAGCAGCGTGACGATGCCGCCCTTGACATTGGCCGTGGCGACCGCGGCGGGGAGGTCGGTGTAGTAGTAGGTCCTGTCGCCCGTCGTCAGGGTGGCGACCGCGTCATTCAACAGGTCGGCGTTGCAGTAGTCGCAGAGCTTGTTGTCGTCTGCGTTTACATGGTTGGTGCACTTTACGACCCTGACGTTGGAGAGATTGCCGCCGCCATTGCCGTATTCTGCTTTTGCTGCATATTCCACAAATTCGCCGGAGTTATATTGGAACGCATAGCCTGTGGCAAGCATACTGCTGTATGGTATGGCTTTGTTGCAGCCAGAGGGAGCGTTCATCGTAATCGAAATTGCACCATAACGGCCGCCGCTCAGCTGAATATTTTTTATATAGGTTATATCGTTTGCGCTGTCTGTAGGCCAGCTATTAATCCCCAAAGTTTCGATAGTGCCCGCATTTTCTCCCACTATCAGTGCGCTTTCGTCATCGTCTTTCTTGCTCGGGTTCACCCTGGTGATTTTGCCGCCGGTCCAGCCGCTCAGATCGAGTGTGCCTTTCTCGCTGATGGTAAGATTGCCGGAGTCGCCGGTATTTATAAAGCTGCCGTTGCCAGTGATCTTCAACGTGCTGGAGGTTTTGTTGTTATAATTATTTTCGTCGATTCCAACATAAATCCAGCCTTCATTGATCGTGTGTCCGTCCAGATTCAGCGTGACGGTTTTGTCATCGCCGGTAAGCTCCGCGTACGTATAGTCATTGTTAATGTCATCCAGCAGCTTCATGATCCAGCCGTCCTCGGCGGCGGCCATGGCGTCTTTCAGGCTTGTAAAGTACGCGTACTTAAAGTCCGGATTACCTCGTTCACCCTTTGTGCTCTCTATGAGCATTTTCTGCTCGCAATCACGGCAGAATTTACCATTCGGCAGTGAGTCCACGTTTCCATGCGAGCAGGGCTTGCCGCAGATGGAGCATTTGCCATCCGTATAGCCGCCCTCATGAATGCAGGTTACACCGCACTCGGTGCAGGCATAGTTGTCGCTGCCTTCTGATGGTCCCCATTTGTGCTCATGCTCCACAATGGTAACGTCCCAGCCCGACAAAAGTGTAAAGGAGGTAGCAAAATACTGGTTCTTGCCGCTCGGATCAAGATTTTTAAAAATGTACTTGTCTGCCAGCAGCCTATCCACATATCTGTATTTCGTGCTATTCTCGACCGATACCGCAGCCCCGGTCCCACTTCCCGTAAAATCAGCAGGCTTCTGATAGAACTTGCCCGTGGTCAGGAGGTGGGTCAGTGTTGCGTCGCTTTCAAGCGTCAGACCGCCCCTCAGGTCGAGTTCGACCTGAGTCTCCCGCGTGCCCTGGAAATCCAGCTCGCCGCCATTGGCATAAATCGCAGGCTGGCAGGTCATGGCGTTGCCGCTTCGACCCAGCAAGCCGCCAGTTGCCTTTACGTCGCCCTCAAAGGTCACCTTGCCGCCGGTGACTTCAATGGCGGACGAGGCCGCACTGGTGCCGCTGCTGCCGGTTGCATTCAGCGCGTTCTGGAAGATCAGTTCGCCGCCGGTAACCTTGACGGCGGAGGCGGCCATTTCCGCAGAGCCCGTATTTCCAATCGCTGCGTCACCAGTGACTGTCAATGTGCCGCTGGATACGGTCAACGTCGGCTCTCCGCTTCCGTGTGTCAGGGTTTTGCCGTTCATATCCAGCGTGACTTCCGCCTCGGTCTCAAGGCTGAAGCTTGCCTCTACCGTGGTCGTATCCGCGCCGTCGCCCTCTGCAAAGTTCACCAGCTTGAAGGAGGTCACGCCATTTGCAATGGCCTCGTTGAGTGCGTCAATCGAATACGAGCTGTCATAGCCGTACAGATTGCCCTCACTGTCCTCAAAAACCGGCTTGAACTTGCAGACTCCGCATGCGCCGTGTTCATCCCAGTCGGTGTGATCTTCCACACCGCCAGTCGTGTAGCCGCACCAGATACACATGGAACTGGTATGCCCCTTGCCGTCAGATGTGACCTCCGGCTCCTTCAGAGAATCCACGCTGCAAGCTTCGATCTTCTCACGGCCGCAGATACATTTCAAAGTGTGCGTGCCGTCACCGTTCGATACAATGTCGGGGGAAAGCGTCACGGGAGTAAAGCACTCCACAGCAGACCATTCAAAGCCGCACGCTGTGCAGCACGGACGGTGCTGCGTTTCGCCGTCCTGAATGTAACCTTCATAATCATCATCGTGTTCGCACCACTCGATGACGAGGTCTTTCTCACCAGAGAACGTAACTTTTTCATCCGCCCAATCATCGAGCGGCAGCAGATCCTCGCCAAGCGTGGCTTTCAACACCTCACACTTTTTCCACAGGGTAACATGATCGACCGCGCCGTACTGACCGCCCTTTGCCGTCAGCTTGCCGCCACAGAGAGAAATCGCGTAGGACTCGCCGCTGTCAGCCTCCGAGCGAATTGCCGCGCCGGAGGGGTTTTTCGAATTTTCAATGACGATCTGGCCGATGTCTCCCGGCTGAAGCGACGCCGTATGTCCCAAAATGGACAGTCCGTCTCTCTTGAGTATCAAAGCGCCCTTAATTGTCAGCGTTGCGTTCTCAAAAAGAATCAGATATTTCAGGCCGCTTCCATCGATCGTCAGATTTCCATCAATGGTCACATTCTGGTCTTTGCCAATTACATAAATTACTTCGCCGTTCCATACCACATCCGTAGTACTGCCATTAAAACGGTCAGCGCTCCAGCTCTGCTCGCCTTCTTCCATGGCACCCTCAGAATTAACTTGGTCAAACCAGATGCCTGTTTCGTCCAATGCCGCTACCGGCACCACGGGCAGCAGGCCGAGGCATAGCGCCAGCGCCAGTATCATGCTGATAACTCGTTTTTTCATGTCCATCCTCCTGTTGTGTATATGCCTGCCCGCGCGCGGCGGGCGCGATGTACCGTTTTATCTCCGTCAGGACCCATTCCCGCAGGGGAAACCCCTGCGGGACAAGGGCGCATGCGCCCTTGTCTGATGTATTCTGAAATCTATGTCTCGTCCGGCACCAGCCGCAGCTTTTTTGCCGCGGTTCTGGCCTCGCTCCGCCGCCGGACGTCCAGCTTGCTTAAAATATGGCTGACGTGCGTCTTGACCGTGGGCAGCTTCACGTCCATCAGCCGCGCAATCTCGGCGTTGCTTTTGTCCGCGCAGATCAGATGCAGTATCTGCATCTCCATCGGCGTCAGCGCCTCGCCCGGCGCAAGACGCGTCTGCAAAAACGCGGGGTAATACGCCGCCTGCGCCCGCACGTCCGAAAGCAGCCGCCGGTACCAGCGCGAGCTCTCGTCCATCTCCAGCCGCTCGATCAGCGGCAGCACCGCCGCGCCGTAGACGCTGACCGTGCGGATGAAGCGGAACTCCTCCGCGGCCGCAAGCGCCCGCTCAAGCCGGCCCCGCCATGCCTCGTCGCGTCCGCGGTACAGCGCAATGGCCGTCAGCACGTCCACATGTATCCCGTCGATGTGCCGTCCGCAGTTTTCGCAGTACGGCGCAAGCGGCGAAAGCGTCATCAGCGCCGCCTCCGGCTTTCCGCCGGCAAGCTCGACCATCGCCTGCGTCAGATACTGATACCGCTTCATGACGTTCAGGTTCATGGGGTCGCGCGGGGCCTTTTCGCGGTACCAGCCGTCCGCCGCGTCCAGATCGCCCGTGTGCAGCGAAATCCGGCACAGCATCGCGTCCATGTTGGGCAGAAACCGCGTCAGCCCGCCTTCGGCATAGCGTGTGCGCAGCGATGTAATCGTCCGGCGCGCGTCGTCGGGCTGGCCGCCGGCCAGCTGGCTTCGGGCCAGAAGGCCGTTTACCGCAAATTCCATGTCCGGCGTGCCGCGCTGGCGGATTTCGGTCATCAGCGGAATCAGCGCCAGCATCCGCCCCGCGATATTCTCGCCCTTTTCAAATTTGCTCTCGGCGATGGCGCAGTCGGCAAGACCCACGCCGTCGCGGCCCAGAATCGTCTCCACCGGCACGCGCAGCGTCTGATACAGCAGATCGTCGCGCTTGCTCCACGCGGAAAAGTCCTTGCCGCCATTCATGATGCTGGGCAGCGTGCTGGTCACCGAAAACGACGGCAGCGTCACCTCGCGGTTCATCATCAGCCGGAATACGGCCGGAATGGTCTCGGTCAGGCCCTCCACGCCGCGCTGCGGCAGCGAAATGTCCAGCCATGCCAGACGGCTCCGCGCCTGCTTTCCCGCGGCGTCGTGCCGCCCGCAGCGGCGCGAAAGCTCCTGAAGCTCGTGATACCACCGCTCGGAGCCCTCATAGTCCGCCGCCAGCGCGCACAGCATGCTCATTCCCTGCATCAGCGACGGCGAGGCCAGAATCTCCGATTCCGGCAGGCTGCGGTAATACCGCTCCATCTCGCTGTAGTGGCCCATGCCGGGGTGAAGCTCGGCGTTGCGGATCAGAAGCTCGGAGACCCTGGCGTGATCGCCGCCGCGGCTGTAGCAGTCCAGCGCGTGGGGATAGTCCTCTTTCAGCTCGTAATACAGCCCGCCGCGGCTGAACAGCGCGCGGCGCTTTTCGTCGGTGTACTCCCGCTCCATTTCCCACAGCAGAAACGTGCGGAACTGCGGCCAGAAGCGGAAGCGCTGTACATCGTCATAGCGCAGCATGGTCGTGTTGCTCAAAAGCCAGTCCAGCAGCGCACCCGCGCGGGGATCGCCGCTGACCATCCGCGCCATTTCCAGATCAAAGCTCTCAAACGGCGCAAGCTCCAGCAGGAACCGCCGCACCGGCAGGTCAAAGCGCCGGTAGATGGCGGCCTCAAAATATGCAAACACCTCGCGGTACGCCCGCGCAACGACCTCGGGGCCGAACGGCCGGCCGCCGGACATATGCTGCGCCGTCACGGCCACACCCAGCGGATAGCCGATGGATTCCTTCAGAACGCCGGCAAGCTCGCTCTGCGTCACCGCAACGTCCCGCGCCGCGAACAGCGCGCGGATGTCCTCGCGGTCCAGCAGCAGCGCGTCGGCCTCCAGCACGGTCATCAGCCCCGTGTACTGGAACGCCGCCAGATACCCGGGCGGCGCGCCGCGCGAAAGCAGAACAAAGCGCCGTTCGGGGCCCGAGCGGATCAGCTCGCACAGCGCCTGCCGGTCGCCCTCGTCCTGCATCAGCTGCAAATCGTCGATCAGCAGAATGCTCCATGCGCCGTCCGGCGCGGGAAGCGCAAAATCCGGCGCGCCCGCGTTCAGCCGCAGGACCTCCCGTCCCGCCAGCAACGCGTCAGCCAGCGCGCTTTTGCCGAAGCCGCACGGCGCGCTGAACAGGAAAACCCGCCCGCACAGCATGAAATGCGCAAAGCTCTGCCGGATGGCGGGCTTCACAATAATGGTTTCCTGCACGCGCTTCCCCCTTTTCGTCGGCGCACGGCCGCAGCGATACTTTTGTACTCTATTATATATGCTTTCCGCGAAAAGTAAATCATTCCAAAGTATGAGTCTCCAAAAAATACGCTGGGTCCGGCCGCCGCGCTTTTTCGCCCGCGCCGCGACTTGTTCTTGCAAGTGGATTTTTCTTCCCGTATAATAGACGCGGAAGCATGCAGCAGGGGAGGCGGTGGAATGACGTCCGACGAAAGCCTGTACCGCCGCTATCTCGGCGGCGATGACGACGGCCTGACCGGCCTGATGGGGCGCTACGGCGACAAGCTCACGCTCTATCTCGACGGATACCTGCGCGATATCCACGAGGCCGAGGACCTGATGATCGAGGTGTTCGCCTATCTCGTCGCCAGACGGCCCGCCATCCGCGATGGCGGCCTGCGGGCGTATCTGTACCAGTCCGCGCGGCACATGGCCCTGCGCCAGCTGGCGCGGCGGCGGGCGCGCGGCTGCTTCTCGCTGGATGAGCTTTCGCTGGAGCCGGAGGCTGAGATGCCGGTGGACGACGCCGTGCAGAGCGCCGAACGCGCGCGGCTTCTGCGCGCGTGCATGGAGCAGCTGAACGCGGACTATCGCGAGGCGCTGTTTCTGGTCTATTTTGAGGGTCTGAGTCACGCGGAGGCCGCGGCCGTCATGAAAAAGCGGGAAAAGCAGGTCTCGGACCTTGTCTACCGCGGAAAGCTTGCGCTGAAAAAGCGTCTGGAACAGGAGGGGATCACCCATGCGCACCCGTAAACCGGCCGGAAGGCTCCGCCGCGCGGCGTATCTTGCACTGTCTGCCGCGCTTGCGCTGTGCACACCGGCGCTTGCGGCCGGCGGCTCCGGCGCGGGCGCTGATATCCCCGCCTGTCTCACGATAGGGCTTCTGTCCTTCGCGCTGGGCGTGTGCGTAACGGCGCTGTGCCTCCGGCTGCGCCGCGCCGCAAAACGGAAGGACGATGAGGACGCGCATGATGCTTGAATTCTGGGACTATCTGACGCAGCTGACCGTGACGGCCGCGGGCTTTGGCATCGCGCTGCGGCGCTATTACAAAACGCGGCGGCAGGCGTGGTTCCTGCTGGCGCATTTTTACGGAACGTTTGCGCTGGGCACGCTCTACTGGACGCTGCATCTGCTTTTGCGCCAGCAGACGCCGTCGGTGTTCTACGTCTCCGACCTCGCGTGGATTGCAAGCTTTGTCTTTCTTCTGACGCTGGTCTTTACGCTCCCCTCGGCGGACGAGCGCCGCTTTCATACGCCGCTGTGTCTGGCAGTTCCGGCCGTCTGCGTGCCGCAGCTTGCGCTGTATCTCACGCACGGCGACGTTCTCTCCAATCTGCTCATGTGCGGCATGACCATGCTGGCGGCGTGGTGCGCGGTGCGCGGACTGGCGTGGGCGCGGCGCTCGGGCGACGGACGGCTGCGCCGGTTTTACCGCATTACGCTCGGCTTTGCGGCGCTGGAATACGCGCTGTGGACCTCGTCCTGCTTCTGGGTGAGCGATACGCTGACCAATCCGTATTTCTGGTTTGATTTTCTGCTGACGGCGGCGCTGCCGCTGTTTCTGCCCGCGGTCCGAAAGGCGGTGGACGCGTGACCTATATCGAAAATATTTTCGTCTGCATGGCCGCGCCGCTTCTGGTGGCGATGCTGTTCCTGCGCCGCCGCCAGCGCCCCGCTCTGCTGTTCTGTCTGGCCGGAATGGGCATGTGCCTGCTCTCGGCCTATCTCAATACATATTTCGCGCAGCTCTGCGGCGCGGACGCCGCCAATGCCGCCACGCAGATTGCGCCGGTGGTGGAGGAGGTCATGAAGCTCCTGCCGCTGCTGTTCTATCTTGCGGTGTTCCAGCCGGAGGCCGAGCGCTTCCGCCTTGCCGCAGTCTTGGTCGCCGCAAGCTTTGCGACGTTTGAAAACGTCTGCTATCTCGCGCAGAACGGCGCGGGTCAGTTTACCTATCTGCTGATCCGCGGCTTCGGCACGGGAACCATGCACGTCGTCTGCGGGAGCGTGTACGGCAGCTCCCTGCGCCCCGTGTGGCGCAGCCGCGCGCTGCGCGCGGCCTGCATTCTGGGGCTGCTGTGCGTCGCCATCATCTACCACGCGATTTACAACCTGCTTGTAAACGTGGGCGGCACGCCGCAGCTGATCGCGTACTGCATCCCGCTGCTGACGGCGCTGTGCCTCCGGCTGGGGTTTGTCCGGCACACGCCGGAGGGCTGTTGATGCGGCGAGGCCGCAGCTGTCGCTCCGCAGACGATTTGTACTGCACCCTGTAGGGGCCGACGACTCTGTCGGCCCTTTTCCGGTATTCACCGAACTGCCATTGATGCGGTGGCACCGCAACTGTCGCTCCGCGGGCCCATTCTTTTCTGTCTTGCCAGAAAAGAATGGGGAGAAAAGAGGCGCTGAGGACGCGTTCTATATTGCGCGCTGACGCGCGCGATTTTTATTTCGCCCTATTCGGGCGCAGGATTGCTATTTTCCCGATAGCTTACGGTTCCGACAAATGTACTACACGCAGTTGCGGATAGACAGCAGCAGATTTCGTTTCTGCTCATTTCCGAAATACTCGGCCAATCTCGTTCATGCACAGCACCTTGTAGGGGCCGATGCCCACATCGGCCCCTACAAACATATACAATAGAACGCGAATACTGTGCACCATCGGCGAATGCGTAGATGCGCTGCTGTTTCCACAGCAGCGTGTTTTGCTACCTTCTTGCGTGGCAACTGCTATCCGTGGGAGCGTTGTCCCCACGCAGGCGGCGCTGTAGTGTAGATTTGCAGAGAGATTCCCGTGTGCTGGCCACAGCGTTCTTCGACGGGGTAATTCTGTGGCACTGCGGTACAATCCGATTCGTTTCCAAGCGCCTCTTTTTGCCCACTTTTTCTGGCAAGCCAGAAAAAGTATGCCGCCGGAGGCACGGCTGCGATGTCGCCGCATTCAACAGCAGTCCGGTGCAAACCGGAAAATGGCCGGACATCCGTCCGGCCATTTTGCCTATATTGCGCCGTGCAGGCCGCCGGCGGCTGCCGGCCGGTCCTCCGTCGCGCGGCGGCCCCGCCGGTGCGCGGGAATGCGCCGCAGACGCAGAACCGCCGCCGTGCGGTCGTCGTCCGACGGTGCCTGTCCGTCGCCGATCAGCTCCTGCGCCAGCTCCTCTGCCGACACGCCGTCATAGCTTCTGACGCGGCGCTCGGTCTGCGCGTCGTCCGCGCCATCGCTGAGCATGACCAGCAGCTCGCCGTCGCGCAGCGACAGGCGGATGCACTCTGCGCCATTCCCGCCTCCGGCGCTCAGCCCCGGCGGGAGCGTCGCCGCTCCCAGCCGCACAACACGCTGCGCGCGCCGCAGATACGACGGCGCCGCCCCCCACTTGAGCAGGAAGCCCTCGCCGCTGACCAGACTCACCTGCGCCAGATCGATGGTGGAAAACACGCCGTCGCCGCGCAGAATATAGATCCCGTTCAGCATTTCCAGCGCCTCCTGCGCCTCAAGTCCCGCACAGATCAGATCGCGCAGAAGCTCAATTGCCATCCGGCTCTCGCGGCCCGCCTCGTCACCCGTGCCCATGCCGTCGCACAGCACAAGATAATACCACTCTCCGCAGGTGAAGCTTGCGGCCTGATCGCCGCTCAGCTCGCTTCCGGACACGCCGCACGAGCGATAGCCCAGCTCCGGCGCGTAGACCGCCTGCATACTCTCCGCCGCTTCGGGCGCGGCAGCGCGCTGCAAAAGCTTCGCCGCCGTGTCAAGCTGTCCGGCCACGATGACACGGCTTTCCCGCAGACGGCTCTGATACTGCCGGCGGCAGACCTGCTCCTCCAGCGCGCCGTTGACCGCCTCCAGAAAGCGGCTGAGATTGGTGCACTGCGCCAGAAACGCCTCCGGCAGATCCTCGCGCAGCGCCTCGCCGCGCCGGAGAATGCGTCCGGCCGAACGCGAAAGTGCCAGATAGGTGTCGCTGGCCCGCGCCTCCCAGCAGACGCTCCACTTGCTGCACCCGCGGCATACCTGCTCCGCCGCGCGGTCAAAAATCGCGGCGGACTGCGTCTGTACGTTTTCCGCCCGTGCGCGGCCAAGCGTCCGTCCCAGACGCATCAGCACGTCTGAAACCAGATTCACCTCCGCCAGCCGGTCCTTTGATACTGTCTCGCCGCCCGCACAGAGCGCGTGCACGGCGCGCTCTGGCACGGCCATGGAAAGCGCCACGCCGATTGCCGCGCCGGCCAGCAGCCGCGCCCCGCGCCCGCCGGTAAACAGAACACCCGCCGCCATGCACGCAAGAAACGCGCCTGCGCGCACCGGACGCGGCTTCGCGTTCAGCTGCCGCGCAATCATCGTGGAAAAGCAGAGCAGCGCCGTCATCGACACGCCGTCCGCTGCGCTGAGGTCCAGCGCCAGTCCGCCCGCAGCCGCAAACAGCATCGCCTCCGGCGCGTCCAGCGCCAGAAACGCCAGCCCTGCCGCCGGAATCACGCCCAGCGGCATCCCCAGCGGCCGGACGGCCGCGCATCCGGCAATCAGGCACAGGCACACGAAGAAGCGCGCACTCCGCTCGCCGCGCAGCGCCGCGGCGTCCTGCGCGCAGCACACGGCCAGAATCAGCAGACGCGCCAGCAGAAAGACCGTCTCTCCCGCCGCAAAGCTGCATTCCAGCAGGTGCAGGAAGCCCGCCATCGCGTACAGAAGCGCGCCGGAGGCCGGCATGAACCATCCGCGTTCGCGCGGCAGCAGGCCGGAAAAAATGCAGATCTCCGCCAGAATCAGAAAGCCCGCCACAATCGGCTCAAACGCCGCCGACAGCCCCCAGAACGCCAGATAGCCCAGCGCCGCGCCCAGATACGCGCAGACCGCCGGAAGCCCGAACGGAAGCGCCGCCGTCAGCGCCAGCGCAGCCGGAACGTGCCTGTCCAGCACGCGCACGCCCGCAAGCACGAACGCCGCGGCAAACGCCGCGCAGCCTTTCCCCAGAAGCCGCGCCTGCGCCCCCGTCAGCGCGAACGCGGCCGTCCGGCGGCGCAGCATATGTACCCTCTCCCCGCGCGCCTGCATCATGCGTTCCGCCTCCATTCCCCTGTTTTGCGCTTCGTTTTCCATTATCCTAGCACGGCGCGCGGACAAAACACGTCGGGATTTGGCGGCGGGAAAGAATCTTCTTGCTTCCGGTCAGAAAAGCCATTATACTGGATGCAAACATGCCGCACGGCTGTGCGGCGGCATACCTGGAGGCGCTTATGGCAACAGAACTGGAAATCAAATACGCAGTGGACGATCTGCTGAAGCTCGACTGTATTCTCTGCGACCCCGTGGTCACGGAGCGCATGGGCGCGCGCTATGAAAACATTCAGATGCAGACCGTGTACTATGACACGCCCTCGGGCGCGCTTTCCGCGCGGCGCTGGACGCTCCGCCTGCGCAAAGAGAACGGCCGCAGCGTTGTGACCGTCAAGACGCCCGACAAGGGCTATGCCCGCGGCGAGTGGGAGTGTGAGGGCGAATATCTGGACGAGGCCATCGAGCCGCTGATCGCCCTCGGCGCGCCGGAGGGTCTGCGCGAGGCGCTGGAAAAGGAGCCGCCGGTTCCCGTGTGCGGCGCAGAATTCGTGCGCATCACCGCGCCGCTGACGCTGGCGGACGGCACGCGCTGCGCGCTGTGCGGCGACATCGGCAATCTGACGGGCGGTGGACGCTCGGAGCCGCTGTGCGAGCTGGAGCTGGAGCTGACCGAGGGCAGCGAAGCGGCCATGCTGGACTATGCCCGCGCATTGGCGGAAAAATACGCGCTGCGCGAGGAGCGCAGAAGCAAGCAGGCCCGCGCGCGGGCGCTTGCACAGGCGCAGTGATTTTGCGTTTTCGGGATTGTATTCCTGATTTTATTTGATATAATATTATCGATTACAGCGCCGGCCGGCGCTGCAAACGGAGGATGCTATGAAAACGAACAAGAAGCTGAACCTGACCATGCTGTGCGACTTCTATGAGCTGACCATGGGCAACGGCTACTTCCAGTGCGGCTATCACAACCGCATCACCTATTTTGACGTGTTCTTCCGCGCGGTTCCCGACAACGGCGGCTTTGCCATCGCCGCGGGGCTGGAGCAGGCGGTCCGCTATATTCAGGACCTGCACTTTGACCCCGAGGATATCGAATATCTGCGCGGACGCGGCATTTTCAGCGAGGCTTTTCTGGAATACCTGCGCGATTTCCGCTTTACCGGCGATATCTGGGCCGTGCCGGAGGGCACGCCCATCTTCCCACGCGAGCCGATCATGACCGTCCGCGCGCCCGCCATCGAGGCGCAGCTGGTTGAAACGTTCCTGCTGCTCACGCTCAACCACCAGAGTCTGATTGCCACCAAGGCCAACCGCGTCGTCCGCGCGGCAAAGGGCCGGACGGTGCTGGAATTCGGCTCGCGCCGCGCACAGGGAAGCGACGGCGCCATTCTCGGCGCGCGCGCGGCGTATATCGGCGGCTGCGCCGGCACGGCCTGCACCATCTCCGACCAGCTCTACGGCGTCTACGCCGGCGGCACCATGGCCCACTCGTGGGTGCAGATGTTCGACACGCAGTATGACGCGTTCAAGGCGTATTGTGAAATCTATCCCGACAATCCCGTCCTGCTGGTCGACACCTACAACACGCTGAAAAGCGGCGTGCCGGACGCCATCCGCGTATTCAACGAGGTTCTGCGTCCGCGCGGTCTGACGAAGTGCGGCATCCGGCTGGACTCGGGCGATATGACGTATCTGACGAAAAAGGCGCGCAGGATGCTGGACGACGCGGGATGGGAGAGCTGCAAAATTTCCGTTTCCAACTCGCTGGATGAGTATATCATTCAGGATCTTCTGGGGCAGGGCGCGTGCATCGACATGTTCGGCGTGGGCGAGCGTCTGATCACCGCGCGCTCAGAGCCGGTGTTCGGCGGCGTGTACAAGCTGACCGCCGTGGAGGACGAGCACGGCACAATCATTCCCAAAATCAAAATCAGCGAAAACGTGGGCAAGATCACAAACCCGCACTTCAAAAAGGTCTACCGCCTGTTCGGCAACGACACCGGCAAGGCCATCGCCGACTATCTGTGCGTCCACGACGAGGTCGTCGACGACAGCCGTGATCTGGAGATCTTCGATCCCGAGGCCACATGGAAGCGCAAAACGGTCTATGACTTCACGGCCAGAGAGCTTCTGGTGCCGATCTTCAAGAACGGTCGGCTGGTCTATGACCTGCCGTCGCTTCAGGAGATTCAGACCTACTGCGCCCAGCAGGTGGACACGCTGTGGGACGAGGTCAAGCGCTTTGACAATCCGCATACCTATTATGTGGACCTCTCGCCAAAGCTGTGGCAGATCAAATACGACCTGCTGAAAAACAACAGCCGATAAAAACGCGGCTCCGGCACATGCCGGAGCCGTTTTTCTCCGCATTCCTCGCCCCGCCGCAAGCGGCAGGTCTCGTCCGTTCCGTTGCTCGTCCTCTCCAAATTGCAAACGCTTCGCTGGTTTGCAATTTGGTTCCGTCTGTCTTGCCAGAAAAAGTAGGTCGCCGGAGGCACGGTGGCGGCGTTGCCGCAAAAGAGGCAGTTCAGTGAAACCGGACAAACGGGCCGATGTGGACATCGGCCCCTACAGGGTGCTGTGCATGAATGAGATTGGCCGAGTATTCCGGAAATGAGCAGAACCGAAACCCGCTGTCAGCTATCCGTGACTGTGTGTGTAGTACATTCATCCGTACCGAAAGCTATCAGGAAAGTAACAATTCTGCGCCCGTCAGGGCGTCAAATAAAATCGCGCGCGTCAGCGCGCAATATGGCGCGTCTCCAAGCGCATCTTTTTGCCTACTTTTTCTGGCGCAACAGAAAAAGTAGGCCCGCGGAGCGACAGTTGCGGCGTTGCCGCACGCACGGCAGTTCCGGTGAAACCGGATAGAAGGGCCGATGTGCACCCGCAAGGGGTGGGCCGCATCCGTAGCGCTCCTTCGTCGCTGACGGCTGCGCTCGCCATCGGCCCCTACAGGGTACGGCGCGTTCCCGCGCCCCTTATTCCAGCTCGTCCAGCGTCAGCTTGAAGCTCTCCAGAAAATGCCCCATGAAATAGTCCAGGCACGGCAGGTGCATTTCGACCAGCGCGTCGTGCGTCTGGCGCGCGGCGGCCTCAAACTCGCGGTTGCCGGCCTTCAGCTCCTCCAGACACTTGATGTGCGCCGAGAGCTTGTCGGCGGCCTTGACAATTTTCGCAACCTCGGGGTCGGATTCCAGCAGAAGCGGCTCATAGCTTTCGCGCAGCTGCTCGGGCAGCAGCGCCAGAAGCTTCCGGCAGCTGATGGCCTCAACCTGCTTGTACGCCTGCTTGATCTCCGGATTGTAATACTTGATCGGCGTGGGCAGATCGCCCGTCAGAATTTCGGACGCATCGTGGAACAGCGCCGCCGACGCGCAGCGGTCGGGGTCGGCCTCGCCGCCGAGAATGTCGCGCTGAATCAGCGCCAGTCCGTGCGCCAGCACGGCGACCATGTGGCTGTGCTCCTGAATATTTTCCTGAAACGAATTGCGCATGAGGCCCCAGCGCTCAATATAGCGCATGCGGGAGATCAGCGCGAAAAAACGATGCTGCATATACGGCTCCTTCCGGCCGGCTTCGGCCGTGTTGATTTCTCTTTCCATCATACCGCATCCGCCGCGCCGGCGCAAGTGCGGAAATCGGCGGGACAAACGCGCGCGGATGTGATATAATGTTGCAAAACGCGTCCGCACGCGCGGACGGGACGGAGGAACCGCTATGAAGCTGCTGATGCACATCTGCTGTGCGCCGTGCGCCAACATGCCCATCGACGCGCTGCGCGCCGACGGGATTGATCTGACCGGCTACTGGTATAACCCGAACATCCACCCGTTCACCGAATACCGCGCACGGCGGAACTGCTTGCAGGAATATGCAAAAACGATCGAGCTGCCGCTTCTGGTGCGCGACGACTACGGTCTGCGGCCGTTTGTACGCGCAGTCGCGGACGACATCTCCGGCCGCTGCGTCAAATGCTATGAAATGCGCCTGTTTGAGGCGGCGCGCGCGGCAAAGGAGGGCGGCTTTGACGCGTTCACCTCGTCGCTGTTCATCAGTCCCTATCAGCAGCACGAGCTGATGCGCGACGTCGCGTACCGCGCGGCGGAGGAATACGGCGTGCAGTTTTACTATCAGGACTTCCGCCCCATGTTCCGCGATGGACAGACGCGCGCACGGGAGCTGGGCTTTTATATTCAGAAATACTGCGGCTGCGTCTTTTCCGAGCAGGAGCGCTATCTCAAGTCGTCAAGAATCATCCCCTGAATGCACGGGCGGCCGGCGCTTGCCGGCCGCTTTTTTGCACTTTTACGTTTCAAAGCTGTAAAGAATTTTGCGCATATCGTTAAGAAACTGTGAAAAAAGCATAAAAATTCAAGCGTTTGTTTGTTTTTTCTTCCAATTTACAAGTCTTTCCTGATCCGATACAATAAACATACAGATTTTGTATGAGCCTGAAAAAAATTGTACGAAATCTCACGAGAAGAAAGAAAATCTGAAAAATTGGAGGAAACAAACAAATGCAAACTCTCCCCCTGATCATCGTCGCGGCGTATCTGATCGGTATGCTGATCGTCGGCTTTGTCGTCGGTAAGCTCCAGATCAAGGACAGCAAGGACTACATGCTGGCCGGCCGCAGAATGGGCCTGTTCATGGTCGCATTCTCCCTGTCCGCCAACAACATCGGCGGCGGCTCCACCACGGGTCTGGCCGCGAAGGCGTTCGGCGCGTGGGGCATGAGCGCGGTGTGGTATGTTCTGGCCGCGTCCATCGCCATGATCCCGCTGGCCTACTTTGCCCCGAAGATCCGCAAGACCATGGCTGTCACGATCCCCGAGGTCGTCGGCCGCCGCTTCGGCAAGTTCTCCAGCAACTTCTCCGCCATCCTCAACATTCTGGCGCTGTTTTGCCTGACCTCCTCGCAGATCGCCGCCTCCGGCGGTGTTGTCGCCACGCTGACCGGCATTCCGCTGAATGTCGCGCTGGTTCTGGCCGGTATCGTCATCATCCTCTACACCACGTTCGGCGGCATGATCGCCGACCAGGTCTCCGACCTTGTGCAGTTCATCATCATTCTCGTCGGCCTTGCCATTGCGACGCCCATCGTCGTCAAGGGCTGCGGCGGCTGGGAGGCAATCTCCGCGGCGCTCCCCGGTGAGCAGCTGAGCTTCACCAAGATCGGCTGGGTGCCGATTGTCGGCTACATGTTCAACTATTTCTGCACCTTCCTTTCCGGCCCCGAAATGGTCTCCCGCTTTGAGACCGCGAAGGACGAAAAGACCGCGCAGCGCGCGTCTCTGCTGTCCGCCGTCCTGATGGCCGCCATGGCAATCTTCCCCACGCTGCTGGGTCTTGCCGCTCTGGCTGTCCGCGACACGCTGCCCACGCTGGCTGAAAACGGCTCCAACGCCATGATGGCCGTCACCAGCGCCCATGCGCCCGCCGCGATCACCGGCATTGTCTCCGCCGCCATCATCTGCGCGACGATGTCCTCTGCCGACTCCAACCTGCTGTGCATGTCCACCATGGTCATGAACGACCTGTATCTGCCCAACGTCAAGAACGCGAAAACGCTGAGCGAGAAGCAGGTTATCACCTACACCCGTATCTGCAACGTCGTGTTTGCCGTTATCGCCATGCTCATCTCCATGCTGGGTGTGCCGCTGGTCACGATGAACACCTTTGCGTTCGGCATCCGCTGCGCCGGCCCGTTCGCGGCCTACGGCCTCGGTCTGGTCGTCCCGAAGGCGACGAAGAATTCCGGCGTCATCTCCATCATCACCGGTACCGTCGGCTTCATCTTCTGGCAGATTCTGTCCAAGGGCGATTTCTACTTCGGCATTCTGCCGGTCGTCTTTGGCTGCGCCATCGGCGCGCTGACCTTCTTCCTGGTCAACGCCATCGAGTGGAAGCGCGGCGTCGCCGCGGCTCCGTCTCCCTACGTCGACGAGAAAGTCTGAGCCAGTTACAATTAGAAAAGAGACGCCCGCGGGCGTCTCTTTTTTTGCACCGCAGCTGTCGCTCTGCGGATAATTCCGCACGGTATCCTGTAGGGGCGGACGACTCTGTCCGCCCGTCTGTCCGGTTTCACCGGACTGCCTCTCTTGCAGTTACACTGCAACCGTTGCTTCGCAGACCTTCGTCCTCACAAACTCCAAGCGACGCTTCGCTCTGCATACGTTCGGCTAAGCCAATCGCGCGGCGCAAAGCTTGCGC
>CAKUJN010000016.1 GCA_934661735.1 uncultured Oscillospiraceae bacterium | reverse complement strand
CCTTCAAGTGCCAGAAAAATTGTTACCTCCGTAAACTCGTTTTCTACGCTCCTTATGGAAATGCCGCACTTTCTTCCGCAATGAAGCATAATACGGCGATTTACGTTGTATAACCCGACATGGTTTTCAGGTGTCTCCGGCTGATGCAGAGACGCTTCAATCTGCTCCACCATTTCCGGTGCAATTCCGCGCCCGTTGTCACGAATCACAATTCGCAATTGATCTGCCAGCGCAGAGGCTGTCAGTGCAATGCAAATTTTCCTGCGTTCTCCTGCGTTTGCATACTTGAAAACATTTTCAAATATTGGCTGAATCGTCATTTTGGGGATTTTGCACCCCATCAATTCCGACGGCAAGTCAAAATTGAACGTGTATTTTTCCGGAAAGCGGATTTTCATAATCTCAATGTAGTCCATGAGCATGGAAATCTCTTCTTCCAGCGTCACAATCGGCTTACCCTTTGTGGCATAGCGCATCAGATTGGACAGCGCACACGCAATCCGTTCAATTTCAGGTGCGTGATGAATTACCGCAATACTATGCATACATTCCAGCGTATTATACAGGAAGTGGGGATTGATCTGCCGCTGTAATGCCTGAAGCTCCAGCATTACCTTCTCCAGGCTTGCCTCATAGAGTTCGCTCTGCATATCCAGCAGCTGCTGCGACGCCGCCTTGTTTTTGACCAGAAGCTCATTGATATGCTCCGCAATCACGCCGAATTCCGCACCGTCGTTAATCATCAGCGGCGTTTGATCG
Organism: uncultured Oscillospiraceae bacterium; assembly: GCA_934661735.1. Taxonomy (GTDB): domain Bacteria; phylum Bacillota; class Clostridia; order Oscillospirales; family Oscillospiraceae; genus CAG-170. The sequence continues at coordinate 29,455 of CAKUJN010000016.1, read as the reverse complement.
CCGTCCAGATGGTAGCTTTCCATATAGTCCGTCAGCTGTCTGAGTGGTCTTGAAACAGAATGCTTGAATTCCAGAGACAACCATAGAAGCATACACAGAATTACAACGACATCCAGAATAATAAATCCCCTCATCAGCGTAAGGCTTTGCAGAGAGGTGTTTGGATAAATCGTGCAGTTGATTTTCCATTCCGTATCCATATAGGAGACCGGCTGCGACAAAGCTCCGATTGCACGCACGTTTGCGCGCTCCGGCTGGTCATCCAGCAGCCTCAGTGAAATTCCCGTCGTTGTCTGATGCAGCGTAATCCGCGTATTTTGCAGTGCCTGTTCCGCAAGCAGAAGCGCTTTTGGGTTGACCTTGCAGCACATTGCTGCCGTGCCAAGCGGTTCTCTTCCAGTGTTCACCGCCAGATTCCAGTTTTTTATCGGAACAAAGCAGACTGCATAGATCTCATCATATCGATTGGATACGACTTTGAAAAACTGATAAACATTTGGCAGCGTCCTGCTGTCCGAGCAAGAATAGCTCTCATACGCCTGTCGCAGCATGTCATACTCATCCTCTGTCAGGTCTGTGGATATCTTATAGCTTGCCATGTCGGAAAACACAACAAAATACATGCTCTCGTCCAGAAAATCCGTATACTCCTTCAGCATTGATGCCAGCCTGTGCCGCGCTGAGTACCAATCCGTTCCGTCATCCGCAAGCAGCGCAGAAATACCACCCTCGCTGATCATCCTTTTTGTCACCCGCGAAAGCGTTGATATCTTACTGCCGATCGACGAATTCAGTTTTTTCATGGCAGCAGACGCCATCTGCTCCTGCTGATAATCGATCGTATCCACCGTTGTCTTATATAGAATTAGCTGAATTGTCATTAGCAGGCACGCCAGGATGCCCACAATGAGATAGACTCGGCTGCTGATTTTATGCCTGTTCATCGACTCCCCCTCCCGCATCAGTTGTTGTTTTTGTATTGATAGGGTGTAATACCGTACTGCTTTTTGAAAACCTTGATGAAATAGTAGTAGTCGTTATAGCCGGTTGCTGCCGCGACCTCCGGAATTGAAGCATTCTGGCGCAGAAGTGCGCAAGCCTTTTCCAATCTGATCTTTTTCAGATACCCGGAAAAATTATCGCCATAGTATGACCGGAACAGCTTATTGCAGTAATCCGGACTGATATTATAGATCTGACACAGCTCGTTCAGCGTCAGCTTCTCTGCATAGTGTTCATTGACATAGCACGCGATTTTATTGAATCGGGAATTTCCCGCGACCTTTTCGTGCAATTCCATTTCCGTTACAACGTTCGTCCCCTGGTCCAGAGAAATCTTCAGACGCTTCAATATCGTATCCGCGCTCTCTCTGCTGAGCGGTTTGAGCGCATATTCAAACAGTCCCAATCGAATCAGTTCCTGCGCATAAGTAAAATTGGAGTGCGCACTGAGAACCACGACTCTTGACCGCACCTTTCGTTCGCAGAGCTTCCGGATCAGTTCAATTCCCGTCAGGCCTGGCATTTCAATATCGGTAATGACAATATCCGGCTGCTGCTGAACGATAAACGGCAGCGCTTCCTGGGCATCCATAAACGTCTTTGAAACCGCCATGTCATATTTTCCCCATGGAAAAATTTCAAGCAGTCCCCGCAGTGTCCAATATTCATCCTCGATCATCACTACTGAATACATTCGATTTACTCCTCGACGGTTCGGTCCTTTTGTCGCTGCAAAGCCGCACATAGTTCGCGCGCTGCGTTCCCATTCAAATATGCGTTTGCCTTTTCTGACGGCGTGGTATTTGTATCTTATCACATTTTTAGGGAGAAGCAAAGCCAACATTTCACTCCATGCGGAGGCCATACTCTATCCGCATTCTGCGCATGACAAAACCGGCAGGGCATCGCCCCGCCGGTTTTCTGCATTTGCGTGCTTTCAGTTCATCTTATCTGCAAAGCGCCGCAGCATTGCGGCCAGCTCCGCGCGGGTTGCGGTTCCCTGCGGGTCCAGAATTCCGCCGCTCCGGCCGTTCAGGATTCCGCCGCCGACAGCCCAGTTTGCCGCGGGGACGGCCCAGCCGCTGATCTGCCCCCGATCACGGAACTGCGACAGGTGATCGGCCAGCGTCACGGCGCTCATGCCCTTGAATACCGCATACCGGAACAGCATTGCCGCCAGCTGCTCACGCGTGACGGGCGCTTCCATATTGGTACCGTCGGAGATGCTGTTCTCCATGGCCCATTTCCGGCCTGCGGCGTACCACGGCGAGCCGGAGGTGTTCACGCCCTCCATACGCGCAAGAATCGTTACGACCATACCGCGCGTCACCGCTTCGTTGGGCGCAAATTCCGCCCTGCCGGTACCGTTCATCAGGCCCTTTTCGCTGACATAGCAAACGTCGTCTGCAAACCAGTCCTTTTCCTCCACGTCCGTGAAGTCGGAATCATCCGTGTCCGGTTCCTGCGTTCCGCCGTTATCCTCCGTTTTCGGGGGCGTCGGCGTAACGGGCGTTACGGGTGTGACCGGCGGAACGGGGATCACCGTGCCGCCGCCGGTGGCGGGGATGGTCTGCCGCTCCGTATAGCCGCAGGTGGAGCAGGTGCGCTCGCGCTCGCCGGTCCTTGTCGAGGTGGCTTCCTCCAGAACCGTCCAGCCGCCGTAATCGTGCGTGTCAAAGTCCGGCTTTTCCGAACAGCCGGTGCAGACATGCCAGTGGTGCGTTTCATCACTGCTCCACGTGTCGCTGAACCGGTGCTCATGCATAATCGTGCGCGTATAGCCGCAGATGCCGCAATCGGCATCCGCATCGTCGTCATAGACGTGTTCTCCGCTGTTCGCCCGCGCCGAACAGTCCGCGGCGGTGCACACCTGCCAGTGGCGGCTCTCGTCATATGTCCATTGCGCGCTGTAGCTGTGCGGCGCCAGCTCGCCGTATGCCGTGCCGCAGCTTATGCAAACTGCCTTTGCCGTGCATGTTGCCGTGCCGCCAGTGTGCCGGCAGACATACCCGCACACGCCGCAAACGCCGTTCGCCCAGCTGTGTGCAGCTTCATCCTTTTTGCCTTTGTCCGTCGAAGGACAGCCGCTGTCGGTGCATTCAAGCCAGTGGTTCGTCTCGTCACTGCTCCAATTACCGAACCGGTGCTCATGCGCGATGGTACGCGTATAGCCGCAGGTGTTGCAGTCGGTGTCTGTGTCGTCACTGTAGCCGTGTTCGCTGTAGCCTTTCTTTTCGTTGCAGCCCTCGCCAGTGCATGCAAACCAGTGGTGCGTTTCATTTTTGCTCCAGCTGTCGCTGTAGGTATGCGTATGGTTGGTTTCCGGCGCGCTGGAAACCACTGTGTACCCCATGACTGTCGTGCCCAGTACGAAGCCTTTATAAAACACGCCGCCGGTAATCTCGCCGCTCGTGCTTACTGCCGCCTTTTCAAACACACCGCCGGAAATCGTTCCTCCGGCATTCGTTACTGCGCTCTGAAACGTGCCGCCGGAAATCGTGCCGCCGTCATTTTTTACCGTACCCTTGAACGTACCGCCGGAAATCTCTGCCGTGCAGCCTGCGGCGGGTTCCACATATGCCGCCGCAGTATTCTGTTCTGGGGTGCAGTGATAGTCGTCGTCATATACGTAGCCTTCAACCACGGCATTACCCGTAATGGTCAAATTCCCCTCGCAGTATATGCCGCCGCCGCGCACCGTTGCCCCGCAATTCCGGATCGCCGCAGTGCCGGACAATTGAATGGTGCTGCTCGCGTCGCCATAGACTCCGCCGCCGAATCCGCCATCATAAATGCGAGAGTCGCGATGAAACTGAACACCGACCTTGCAGCCGGTGATCTCGCCGCCGGTCATGGTGAAGGTACCTTTTTTTATGACTGCTACACCGCCGCCGTAAGCAGCTGTGCCGTAGGTGATTTTCCCGCCTTCCATGATCAGCGTACCGCCCTCGACATGCACGCTGCCGCCATATCCGTCTAATTCTCCCCACTCCGGATCTCCGGTTTGATTCCAATCACCGAGAATTGTACCCGCTGCGTCCGTACTTCCGTCCTGAATCGTTAGATTGCCGGAACCCAAAACCTTGATAATACAACCCCTTTGATAGAAGGCACCGCTGGTCAGCAGGCTCAACGTTTTTCCGTTCAGGTCCATGGTAATGGTACGATTGATTGTGAGGGTTTTGTGAAGAACAATATCGTCTGTCAGCTTGACCGCAGTGCATGTGTCATCATTGACGGCAGACAGCAGTTTCTCGTAACTGCCGACCTCCCGCACCGTCCCCTCGGCCAGCGCTGGAACGCATAGAAGCAGCATCACACATAGAATCATCAGCACGTTCAGCAGTCGTTTTTTCATCTCTTGTCCTCACTTTCGGTCTGCGCCTTTTCGTATTCCGTAAAAGGCACCGTCAAAGACGCATTGCATGTGGATGAAATCCACATGCAGGGGGGTACCCCCCTGCGCCGCAAACGGCTTCGTATTCATCCGCGATCGTCCGTCCGCGGAAAACCGGCATACCACACAACCTTGTGGTATGTATGCCAGCATTTTATCATATCTCGGAGAAAAAAGCAATCGCTATTGCACAAAGTCTGCCATATCCCTATGCACGGGACGCACAAGAAACCGGCCGGCGCACAAAAGTGCGCCGGCCGGTTCATCTGTTTACTCACCCTTGCGCCAGACAAGCCGGTCGACAATTCCGGTATAGCTCTGGATGATCTTCACAACCTTGTCCGAGACATTTTCGTCCGTGTAATCCGGCACGGGAATGCCGCAATCGCCGTTCCGGTTCATCTCCACAGCCAGCTCCACCGCCGGCAGCAGATGCGCCCTGTCGATGCCCGCCAGCACAAAGCACCCCTTGTCCATGGCCTCTGGGCGCTCGGTGCTGGTGCGGATGCACACAGCCGGAACCGGATGACCGACGGAGGTATAAAAGCTGCTCTCCTCCGGCAGCGTGCCGGAATCGCTGACCACGCAGAACGCGTGCATTTGCAGGCAGTTATAGTCGTGGAAACCCAGCGGCTCATGCCGAATCACGCGGCTGTCCAGCCGGAAGCCGCTCTGCTCCAGCCGTTTGCAGCTGCGCGGATGGCAGGAGTACAGAATCGGCATGTCATACCGCTCCGCCAGCGCGTTGACCGCCGAAAACAGCGATTGGAAATTCTTCTCGGTGTCGATATTTTCCTCTCTGTGCGCAGAAAGCAGGATGTATTTCCCCTTTTCCAGCCCCAGACGGGCGTGGATATCCGAGGCTTTGATCTTTTCCAGATTTTCGTGCAGCACCTCTGCCATCGGCGAACCGGTTACAAACGTGCGCTCCTTCGGCAGACCGCACTCTGCAAGATACCGCCGCGCGTGCTCGGAATAGGCCATGTTGACGTCGGAAATGATGTCCACGATGCGCCGGTTCGTCTCCTCGGGCAGGCACTCATCCTTACAGCGGTTTCCGGCCTCCATGTGGAAAATCGGAATATGCAGGCGCTTCGCGCCAATCACGCTCAGGCAGCTGTTCGTATCGCCCAGCACCAGCACCGCGTCTGGCCGGATCGCCGCCATCAGCCTGTATGACTCGGAGATGATATTGCCCATCGTCTCGCCCAGATCCGCGCCGACCGCGTCCATGTACACCTCCGGCTCGTCCAGCGCGAGGTCGCGGAAAAACACACCGTTCAGATTGTAGTCGTAATTCTGGCCCGTGTGTGCCAGAATGACGTCAAAATACCGCCGCGCCTTGCGAATTACCGCCGAGAGGCGGATGATCTCCGGCCGCGTGCCAACGATGATCAGCAGCTTGAGCCTGCCGCTGTTCTGAAAAGAAACTCTGCTGTAATCCGCCATTATGTTTCTCCTTATACCGGCTCAAAAAACGTATCCGGCCGGTTCGGGTCAAAAACCTCGTTGCAGAACATCACCGTAACAAGGTTTTCCGTTTCCGAAAGATTGATGATGCTGTGCGTCCAGCCTGGGATCATGTGAACCGCCTCGATTTTTTCGCCGGAAACCACAAATTCCACCGTCTCGCCGGTGTGAATATTCCGCTCCCGAATCAGGCCGTGTCCGGAAACCACGATAAACAGTTCCCACTTGGAATTGTGCCAGTGCTGTCCCTTTGTGACACCTGGGCGGCTGATGTTGACGGATACCTGTCCGCAGCCCTCCGGATGCAGCAGCTCCGTAAATGAGCCGCGTGCGTCCCCGTGCATATCAAGCGCATATTTGAACTTTTCCGCCGGCAGATAGGTCAGATACAGCGAATAGAGCTTCTTTTCAAACGAGCCATCCGGCATGGACGGCATGAAAAGCGTCTCGGGCTGGCGCTTGAAGTCCTGCAGCAGCTCCACAATTCTGCCCAGCGTAACTCTGTGCGTAACCGGCACGCAGCAGAAGCGTCCCTCCGGCGTCGGGATCGTCTCAGCGCCGCTGAACTCACAGTGCGTTTCCCTGCCCTCCAGCAGAGCGAGCATACCCTCGACAAGATCGTCGATATACAGAAGCTCCAGCTCGGTTGCCGGATCGTTGACCGTAAACGGCCGGTCGTTGGCAACGGCCCAGCAGAACGTGCTGACCGCACTGTTGTAGTTCGGGCGGCTGTGGCCCATCAGATTTGGAAAACGGTAGACCGCAGCCCTTACGCCGCGCTCCTCCGCATAGTCAAAGAACAGCTTTTCCCCCGCACGCTTGCTCTCGCCGTAGGCGCTGCCCGCAAAGCGGCCGGACAATGTCGCCTGAATTGAGGATGCGAGCATCACATCCGCGCGGCTGCCATGCCGCCGCAAACAGCTCAGTAGCTCCGAAGTGAAGCCGAAGTTCCCGCGCATGAAGTCCTCCGGATTTTCCGGCCGGTTCACCCCCGCCAGATGGAACACGAAATCGGCCTTCCGGCAGTATTCGTCCAGCTCCTCCGGCGTGGAATCCAGATCATATTCATAAATCCCGTCAATCTGCAAATCGGGCCGCGTGCGGTTCTTCCCGTCGCGGATATTTTTCAGATTGGCGGCCAGCGCCGTTCCAACCATGCCGCGCGCACCTGTAATGAGAATGTTCATACGCTGCCCATTTCCTTTAACGCATCCCTGACATAATCTGTCGTCAGGATTTTCTGAACCGTGCCCTCGACGTCCAGAATATTGGTATTGCTGCTGGTGTACGCCTCGTCCGCCATGGTATGTACCTCGCCCTGTACGACAAACTTGTCGTAATTCAGGTCGCGGTTGTCGGCGGCGACGCGGAAATAGCGGCCCAGATCCTCGCTGCGCAGGCGTTCCTCGCGCGTCATAAGCGTTTCATAGAGCTTTTCGCCGTGGCGCGTGCCAATGACGCGTGTGCCGGTGTCGCCGAAAAGCCGCTGCACCGCTTTGGCAAGATCGCCGATAGTCGACGCGTCGGCTTTCTGGATAAACAGGTCGCCTGGATTCGCGTGCATAAAGGCAAACAAGACCAGTTCGACGGCCTCGTCCAGATTCATGAGGAAGCGCGTCATATTCGGGTCCGTGATCGTGAGGGGTCGGTCACCGTGAGCGGCTCGCCCTTGCGGATGCGGTCGATGAAGAGCGGGATCACGCTGCCGCGCGAGCTCATGACGTTGCCGTAGCGCGTGCAGCAGATGGTTGTGCCGCCGCGCTCGGCCGCAACGCGTGCATTTGCATAGATCACATGCTCCATCATGGCCTTGGATGTGCCCATGGCGTTGATGGGATAGGCGGCCTTGTCCGTGGACAAGCATACCACGCGCCGCACGCCCGCGTCAATGGCAGCGTGCAGAACGTTGTCCGTGCCGATGACATTGGTCTGGACTGCCTGCATGGGGAAAAACTCGCAGGACGGCACCTGCTTGAGCGCCGCGGCATGGAAAATGTAGTCAACACCGTGCATCGCATCGCGCACCGACTGTGCGTCGCGCACATCGCCGATGTAGAATTTGACCTTTTTTGCATGCTCCGGATGCCGCGCCTGCAATGCGTGGCGCATATCGTCCTGCTTCTTCTCGTCGCGCGAAAAAATGCGGATTTCCCGCAGGTCGGAATCCAGAAAATGCTTTAAAACCGTCGACCCGAACGAGCCGGTCCCGCCGGTAATCATCAGGGTCGCATTATCTAGTTGTGACATTATGGTTTTCTTCCTCTCTCAAAAAAACGCCTTTCAACCGTATTGCGTCAAGCATCAACCTTACATTCGGTCTTAAATCCTTTATCATAGCTGGGAAAATCAGGATTGTACTGATTTGCGTAATCAGCGACGCCATGGCCGCCCCAGAAGCCCCCCAACGCGGAATCAAACATACATTCAGAATTACATTGGTAATTGCAGAGCCAATATATAAGTATTTCAAGTAGCTCTGCTTGTGATAGCAGACAATCCATGCGTTTCTTGCCACACCCAAATAGGAAAACGCCGTGTACCATGTTATGATTCGCAATGGCGCAGCCGCTGGCAAATATTCCGCTCCATACAAAATTGAAACAATTGGTGCCGCCAGCACAGACAGTAATCCGGAAGCGCATACAGAACAGTAAAAAACAATTGCATACAGCTGGCGGTTTCTACGCTCAAATTGAGCGCAATTCTTTTCAAAACTCTGTAAGATTATCGGATACAAAGAGTCAATTATTGCCGAAAGTACAAAGACCCACGAATTGCATAGGGCCAGCGCAGTAGCGTAGTAGCCAACTTGGGCTTCATCCAGCATCTGCTTTAACATAAACTTATCTGTACTTCCGTAGATTGAAACCATCAAGCCAGCTAGAATAAAGTGATAGCTGCTTGTAAGAAGCTCCTTTGCTTTTTCCCGCGAAAAGGAAAACCTCGGGCCGGCGTGCTTCTTGTACATGACATAAAGCACAAATGCGACAATCAAATAGTCAACGGAAGTCGCAATCGCAAACCACTCAACCCGTTTTCCCGTCGTCAGGAGCCAGACTCTGTATGCAGAAACAATGGTATAAGAGATCACCGTAGCAATCGCAGCATATTTGGACATCAGCCTTGATTGAAACCAGTAATTCAGCGTATCCATGACTTGAAAAACTACGCCAATTGCGCAGAGCACAACAACCGTATGCGTCACAGTCTCACCTGGGTCTGCTATCAGCGTAATACAGATCATCATGACAACCGAAAGCACGCTTGAAATCACTCTGAGGATAATCGCCGTGCCGATTGTCTCGCCCTCCTCATCCGGATGGTCAACGAAGTTCTTTACAATTACAGAGTTAATACCCAGCGTACAGAATGACGCAAAAAATGAGGTATACGTTGTTGCATAATTGATCAGGCCGTAATTGCTGGGTCCCAGATAACGAGCGGTCAATAGTCCTACGACAAACGCAAGCAGCATGTGGTAAATGCGCCCACAGATGAGCCACACAACGTTTTTACTGACTCTGCTTTTCAGCAGCTTTCTGATTTTCATACATCCAGCTTTCGAATTATCTTTGCCGGTACGCCGCCGACAAGCGTATTGGGTGGAACATCGTGAATGACACATGCGCACCCCGCAACCACGCAGCCATCACCAATTTCTGTATTCCCGATGATGGTCGACCGCCCGCCGATCCACACACCGTTTCCAACCCTTTGCGTGAATATCTGGCCTTTCCCAGCACGCCGCTCTGCTGTCCCAATTTCATGTCCACCGGTTTGAAAAGTAACCTCCGGCGCTATATCGCACCTGTCACCGATTATAACCGTTCCATTCCCATTGATTCTCAGATTTTTCCCGATCCAGCAATCTCTGCCTACTACAAGCGTTCCGAAGCACTCAATCGGACCGACAATAATCGTTCCTTCTCCGACGCTCCATCCAATACCCTGTAAAAGTTCCCGTTTCACACGGCACGCAAATGGCCGCGTACCGGTAAAAATGTAGTTTGCCAGAAACAGATTTATTCTCCGGTGGATACCGCTCAGGTGCAGCAGTTTTTTAAGACTCATTGCGCATGATACCATCCGTTATCCAATATTTCCGCCCTGCTGCACGGGCCGTCTGCATACAAATCGGGGCTTTCCTCCCCCGCCAGCAAGTGCTTGCACAGCGAAACAAACCGCTCCGCTGCGACGTCCGCATTCCATGTATCCTGCATCGTACGGTACGCGGCCCGCCCGAGGCGCTCCCGCTCGGCAGGATGCTCCAAAAGCCACTCGACACGCCGCTCCAGCTGCGCCTGATTTCCGTTTTCATAGATCAGGCCGTTGATGCCGTCGTCAATCAGATATGGTACCGAGCCGATAGCATGGCTGGCGACAACCGCGCAGCCACTGTTCATCGATTCATTCAGTACCGCACCCCAGCCCTCCTGAAAGTCGCTTGCAAACAGATAAATATCCGCCCGCTCCATGTGCGCACGCACCTGCTCGGGCGGCATTGCACCGAGCATCCGGACGCAGCCCTCCAGTCGTTCCGCCGCAATCATTTCTCGGAGTTGCTGTTCCATCGCGCCGTTTCCGATCAAATCCAGCTGAAACGCGTAGCCTTTTTGTTTCAGCGCCGACGCCAGCCGGACCGCCGCATCCGGATGCTTCCAGTCCAGCAGCCGTCCCGCCCAGAGGATTGACACGTCCCCGCCTGACACGGCACACTTTTTCTGCATCAGCACATCAGGGTCATAACGCCTGACCTCTGGAAAATAGCCCCACTTAAAGGTACGGCCTCGGAAATCCGTATAACGACTCAGATCTGCCGCCGTATAAGCGCTGCTGCAACAGAAATACAACGGTTTTTTCTCAAACGGTTTCAGGTGCTTCCATGCGCTTGCAAAATTTCGCGGAAGCGTTCGGAGTCCGATTCCGTTTTTGAAATAGCGTTCGCTGAACTTAAAGCACAGCTTTCCCTCATTGGCACGTCTCATAACCATCCAATCTGGGCAGGAGCCGAATATTGCTGTATCAGCCTCATCCATCAGTTTAAGTGCCTGCTGCATTTTTTCTTCAGAATCGTATGCGCATAGAACAAACGGGCAGCTATGGTTCATGTCGGCATATCCCATGCTGGAGCGTTCATCTGGTACCGGCTCCAGACTGACAAATGTGTATTCCACATCCTTTTGATTCAGCAACGACGTGGAAAACGGATACTGATGATGATTCATGAAATTTGAAACAAAAACCATTTTCATACAATTCTCCGATTCTGTGACAACTGACTTTTTATCATTCCGCAAATTATCAGATATGAGAATAGCAGAGCCCTGCAGCCCGTTAAAACCGGCTCAAGGAAAAGCTGTGCCGTCACTGATGCCGTGATACCCGCAATCAACACTTTGTTCTTTATCGGACACTCCGCGCCTGTCACATATCGAATGCTGTTATATGTAATCTGAACCGTGATAACCAGACTAAGGACATACGGCACAATTCCCGCTATATCAAAAATATCCAGCCACAATTCATGTGCATAGAAGCCAACTCTGTCAAGTATCTTTCGTCCGCCCCACAAATACTGTGGCATAAGCTTGATATATTGCCGTCTAATAATGCCTCTATCACTGGACGTAAAAAAGTCTAGCAAACTTTGTGAATGCCGCGTCCTCGCATACTCAATTCTGTGATACAGATATGTTGATTCAAACAGCTTAATTATTTCATCTTTATATCTCAAGAAAAGCAGCAGCGCCACAACAATGATCGCTAATAGGGTAAATATCACTTTTTTGAACGCCTTCGCTTTTTCTTTCACATCTTTTTGGCATACAACATAGGTAATCATACTTAAGGCAAACGCAAGCGCTGCCAAACCGAAAAACGTTCTCCCGCCTAATGTTGTATCGTATGCAAACGCAATTATGATCGCAGCAAATCCAATCAGCCACTTTCGCGCAGAGTCCGCTTCCATAATAGAGTAGAACATCGCACCGGCCAGCAACGTCAAATACGTTGCGGCCCCTGTCGCTGAGGTTTTTTCCCCAAGGCTGAAGAAATCGTAATGGACACCACCTGAGTTAATACCCCCAAACCTGATCAGCTCATAAACAAAGTTAATAATCGCATGAAGCGTCATTCCCGCAGTCAGCCGTATCACCATCGAATTAAGCTGCTTTTCCGCATGTTCATTTTCTTGGTCTCGCTGCATACGCGTGCCTATATAATAGGCCATTGGACATCCGATAGCAGGAAAACCGGACGCAATTCCATTTTGAGCCGCAAACAGGAAAAACGTAATTGCAAAAAAAATCAGTATCCAAAAAGTACTGTCTTTTGTACAGACATAAACCTTTCCCTTATCGACAATAATTACCAGCACAAACGCCGCTACCAACAGCCAACTACTCTGATTGAAGAAATTCAGCGCGCACAGGAATATCAACAAATGTATTATTCTATTTGCAGCATTTTTTGAAATCATTATTCAATTCCTACGACTTCTGTATACAGATTAACATATCCAGCCACGCTATTTTTTTCGCTAAACGCACCGGCGCGTTCGCTGAGGCATAATCTCTCGTTGCCTCGTCCCTGTAAGCAAATATGTCCAATCGCCTTTTCCATTGCAGCAATATCATCAACCTGTACAACTACTCCGGTTTTTTCATCAAGCATTTCCGGACTCCCTCCGGTATTAAATGTAACAACCGGTGTGCCGCAGGCAATTGCCTCCATATTTACCGTTGGATAGTTTTCCTCCCGCGTAGGATTCACAAATACATCCGCCGCTGTATAGATTTCGGCCAGCTCTTTCTGATTCTGCGTGCGGTGAATTGAAATTATGCTCGGTGGAAGCTGTCTGTCAATCTGTTCATCCGTTCCAACAAGGACAATCTGGTATCGCTCATCCAATCGGCTGGCAAGCGCAACAAAGCAGTCCAGCCCTTTCCGCACGCCCCACGCAAAGGAAACACCCAGTACAATGTGCTTTTCCGGCGAAATTCCATATCTCCGGCGGAAATCGCTGGGGGTGGGTCTGAATACACGCAGATCAATTCCATTATTGATCACATGAACGGGGTATTCCTTCAGGAACGACTCTTTGACCAGCTCCGCCAGCCATCTGGACGGCGTTACAATCGTCAGATTTTCTACGCCGCAAAACCATTTTCGCTTCAGCCTCCACATTGTTTTCGTGTTGTCATAGCACGACGCAGGATAGGCGCGATATTGCGGACAGTCATGGCAGCCGGTTTTCCACTTGTCACACTTTGCAATCGTAAAATGTGGGCACTGTCCGGTAAACGCCCAGCAGTCATGCAAAGTCCACACAACGGACAGATTGCGCTTTTTGATGTAACCAAAAAGCATCGGCAGATTGATATAAGAATCATGCAGATTGTGCAGATGCAGAATATCTGGCTTAAACGCGTCGATTCTTTTCAAAAACCGGAGCGTTGTCACCCACGCAAAACAGCCATTAAAACCAGTAAGCCGCGCGAGTGCCACACTGACACGGCGGCTGAAAAACGTTCCGATTCTGTAATAGCCGCAATTCTTTCCTGCGTCTCTGTTTGTTGTTGTGATGGGGGACGCGCACATTACCTCGTGACCCTGCGCTCTGGCGACCTCCGCAATTCCCATCATGATTTTTCCCGTGCTGCCCTTTGCGCCGCCGTTGATCTGCACAATTCGCATATCTCTTTTGCCTCTCACTGTTGGTCGCTGTAGAATGTATAGCCTCGTTTGCGCATAATCGCTTTCGCAGCCTGAAACAGGGGCCTGGGGAGCCAGACTCGCAGCCATGTCCGGAAAGCAAGCATCCATTCATCTCTGCGCTTCATCGTTTCGCGCTCTCCGGTATAAATCGGGTTAATTTTGAAATATGCCCGTGCTTTTGTCAGAACTTTTCCCTTTCGAATCACATCAAGAATGGGAAACTCATCTCGCCGGCTGTCTGCACAGCGCGCATCAAGCTCACGCGCCATTCCGGTCAGCGCAACCTCATACTGCCACGCATTCATCGTCCGATTCAGCGTTTTCTCCATGAAATCTTTACGCCAGAGTCCTGCATACAGACTGATGATATAATCGCCGGCATAATTGTTCAAAAGATAAATATCCGGCTCCAGCCTGATTGCTTTCCTGTTCCTGAGGCTTTTTTTTGACATTACAGCCAGGCGCAGATAATCCAGATTATGCATCCGCATAATCTCGATATCGTCCAGAATCGCCGACGTTTGAATTCTCTCGGTGAGAAAATAATCGTCCAGCGTAAACAGAATGTACTCCGTTTTCACAAGCGGCAGCACCGCACGCAGACGATCTGTGATTTCAGTCCCCTCGCCCGCAGCAAAAACAGTCACATCTTCAAATACCTGATCACTCGGCTTGTCCGTCACCAGAAAGGTCTGTACGTTTCGATCCGCCCAGTTCTGGTTCAGCAGCTGAATATGCGCCTGCCACAGGTCTGAAAACTTATCGCAGGTTGAGATTAAAATTGTAAAATCAGGCTCCATGCTCACATTCATCTGTTGTCCGTTTCATGCGTTTTACCGCAGTCTCGATTACACGTTCTGCCGTCTCACAGCTTATCTGTAAATTATGATGCGCCTGTGTAACAGCAATCGCCTGCTCATAATACTGCTTCTGAAGCTCCGAGTTCGACATCAGCTCATTAAGTGAGTCCACAAGCAGCTCTTTATTCGTACAAACCATGGACGCTCCTGTGTCCCGCATATACTCAACAATCCCGCTCTCCAGTGACCCGTAGGTGAAAATAGCCGCGCCGCTTGCCAGCGCATCTGCTGCCTTCGTAGACAAGGAATACCGTGAAAGATTGATATCGGCTTCTGCAAAGCCCTCCACAATTACCGTAATATCACTCTCAGCCATACGCTTCTGCACCTGTGCATACGGTACTGACCCCATATAGGCAATGCTTCTGTTATTCTGGAAAACAGAGTATACTCGTTCGTCTTTTTCGTTCGAATATATCTCAAGCGTATACTGTGCGTTAATTTGTCCAAGTGCATTTCCGATATCATTCAGCGAAATATTTCGTCCCATTCCGATGTTCCCGAAATATGTAATCACTGGGCTTTCCTTTTTTATGACTGAAAATGACTTTCTTTGAACCGTTGATGTCAGATAGACCGTCTGCCCGTCAAGCCCGAACGCAGAATTGTACTTGTCTCTGATCTTGTCGCTGATATAAATTGCACTTCCCTGCCATGCCAGTACACAATCAATCAGACGTCTATAGGTGGTTTTATAGAGCCAGTATATTGGATCCCATGTCTTTTTTGTGTTGAAATAATAGTCGTCTCCAATGCAGGAAACAATTGGAATATCGAACCGCTTTGCCGCATACATGGCAATCTGCGGGATAAAATAGTCGTCTGAAAATGCCAGAAAAACACATTCCGGCTCAAATGTGTCAAGCCAGTCGTTCAGTTTTTCGGTGCACCAAAACCGTTTTCGCCACAGAAGCCCACGCAAAAGATGTGTAAGCGGCGTGTGTTTTCTTCCAAACTTATATGCCGCTTCCGCTGCCGCGTCATTTAATTCCAGATCATTATCTTTCCATGCAGTGTCCAACTCGTCGTAGTTGAATACCACACCCGTTTCCACACGCTTTCCAAGCCAGCGCTTCAGGATGCGGTTATCAGTAATCTGAAACAGCGTCCCGCAGTGCCCCTTACACGGCTTTTTCGTGTTTGAGAAAATCTGTGCCAGATTCTCTTTTTCCCAGTTATGAAAATAGGCATCAAAAGCCCGTGACGTCGACTTGACATTGTACGGAACCGTTCCCACAATCAATACTCGCGGATGCATATCATTCCTCTTTCATGGGTGCGCGCATTTCTCTGGTTTCTCACTTTTTAATGTCAGTATTCAATGTATGATTGCTTTGCGCATTATTTGCTCTTTCCAAACAGGAATACACATAAGGTTTTATTGTTTTTTGCAAGTCTGATCACACATACTGTCAGCACTAGTGTAATCAGATAATTCACAAAAACCACTGCATAACCTGCCGGACTACCGTACACAGGTGTTCTTTCCAGCTTGATTAAGTTCAATGCTAAGTAATGGACAAGATAGATTTCCAAGGAGTTTCTGCCGATCCATGCGAAAAAGCGTTCAGCAAACGGCGGCATTTTCCTGCATAGCATGCAAAGCGTAAGGCATCCCGCAAGCGATGTTCCTGCCCTTAAAAGAATTGCTGGGCCGCTATCCGGCATATCATAAAGCGAACTCCGAAGAACAACAGCAAGCCAGAATAACGCGCAAAGCGCAACAATTACATCTAAAAATCTTTTCCCCGATTCATTACTTTCCACACGATCATCATATCTTCCAAACAAATGCCCCACAAAGAAGAATGGCATATAGTAAAGCGTCAGTTTAATTGCAAAAAATGAAAGGCCAGTTGCAATCCCGATACACGCCAAGGCTACCATTCCAAGCAGATAAAACATCAACAGTGCAAACAGTGTATTCGTCTCTTTTCCTTTTCCTACACGTTGTGCCGCAAAAGAAGCCAGCCCGAAAATTATATTGATTGTCCATATTGTCGCAAGAAACCAGTATCCAATATCCATATTCCACAAAAGCTTCTTCACGTTCAAAAAGTCCGTTTCGCCAAACACAATTCCTCGGACAAAGAACGTCCACACTGCCCACGGCAGTAAATAAGCAACACTGCGGCGTTTTACAAATGCCCATAATTCAGAGAAATTGGAAATCTTTCTTCCGTATTTTGTAACATATCCGCTGATCAGGACAAACATAGGCATCTGAATGGACCATATCGCGTTAAAAAGGAAGCTTTCCTTCGCACGCTCAGTACATCCAGTCATCGTGTGGCCCAGCACAACAAGCAGCATAGCAATTCCGCGCATTACGTCAACGGACAAATCTCGCTTCTCTGGTCCCATCCGCATTTCTCAAAGACCTTCCAAACATAAACCTTCGCAGCCAATTCGGCGCCAACGCTGAACCGCTGCGGATAACACAGCTTTTTATATACTGTCCTTCATCAATGAAGTTCTTCTCTCTCATGAACCTGAATAATCGCACCTGTGTCCTTGCGTATTTCCAGCCCGCACGCCGTCTGTACATATCAGCACCTGCCCGCATGTAAAGCAACGGACGCTGCAAATTATATCCCTGATACCCCGCCAGCAGCAGCCGCAGCCAAAGATAATAGTCCTCCAGCAGATAGAAATCCTGATACGATCCAACTGCCATAACCGCGGATTTTCTATACATCACGCACGGATGATTGAACGGATTGCGGCTCTTTGCAAACGCAACAATATCATCGTGTTTCTCCGGCAGTATACGTTTTGTATCTATGACCGCCGGATTTGTTGAAAATTCCTCCACCGTTCCGGAGCATATGCTGACCTCAGGGTGCCTGCAAAAAACCGCTATCTGCTCTTCACAACGATCTGGATACGCAATATCATCGCTGTCCATGCGCGCAACCAGTTCATATCTGCAATGCCGCAGTCCCTCGTTCAGTGCCCTTCCAAGGCCACCATTCTTTTCAAGACGGACGACATGCAATGTTGCCCCCATTTCCTGCTGTTTCGATGCAATCACAGCATCCAGTTCCCGATTGAGCGGTCCGTCGCATACCAGCACAAAATTGTCTGACAAAAGTGTCTGTTTCTGCATGCTTTCAATCGCCTGGCTGAGAAATGCCGGATTCTCCTTATAATAGACCGACATCAAAACGGAATACCTTTTACTCTGTTCTGTTTCATTAAGCATCCACGTTTCCTCTCGCAGAAAACCAGTTCAGACCTGATCTTCCGGATATCTGAACTGGTTTGGTCTATTTCATCTACTGACTGACAGATGATTCATCCGGTACCTTTGTGCTGAAAATGATTCTGACAGTTTTCAAAAGAATCCTCAAATCCAGCCACAGGCTGCGTGCTTTGATATACTCCACGTCCAGCACGACCTTCTCATGCGGGGCAAGTGAATAGCCGCCCTCCACCTGGGCGAGTCCCGTAATACCAGGCTTGACGCGCAGGCGTTCGGAAAAGCCGTGCACATGCTCTTCAAACGCCGCATAGAAGCAGGCGCGTTCCGGTCTCGGACCGACCAGTGACATGGTGCCGCGGAGTGTGCAGAAAAGCTGCGGCAGCTCGTCCAGATGGTACTTTCTGAGGATTTTCCCGATTTTTGTTACGCGTTCATCATCGTCGCCCTCACACCACTGCGCGCCGCCATCCTCCGCATGATCGCGCATAGTGCGGAATTTCAGGATTTGAAATGACTTTCCGTTCAAGCCCAGCCGTTCCTGCCGGTAGATGACCGGTCCAGCCGACGAGCATTTCACCAATACCGCGATTACCAGCATCGGCAGTGCCAGAATTGGAAGTGCGACAACCGACGCCAGAATATCGGTCAAGCGCTTTACACCACAATACAGGCGCTTCGGAGGAAGCTCTGTCAGCTTTTCTACATAATACACTTCATCCGGCGCATAGTCATACGGCATACGAAGCGCCATTTTCTCCGACTGCGTGCGCTCCAAAACCGCCGTCCCAGTGGGGCGGAACACACTGCGCATCGCAGTCCTCTCCATCACATCCATAATCTCTTCCCATCACGTCGTCGTTCCGTTTGCTTGTGAACGTGTAATTGCCTATCGCCATTGCAATTACAGGATTCATTCAATTTTCTATCTTCTCTGCCAGAAACGTTTCAAATTAAAAGCCTCAAAAATTGAGCATATATTTCCAGCTACTAGTATACTGTTTTCCGGCGCAAGAATCAAGTCCATGCGCGGAATATCCGCACAATCCCGCATTTTTCTTCCGTGCGCCGTGCGCCCTCCGCATTCTCCGGGCCGCGCCGTCTGCGCGAGACACGCACGTCCAAGTCCCGTCTGTTTAACGACATTATGCCCATTTTATCGGGTATATTCAAGCCCTGAACGGTAAAATATAATAGAAGCTGCAAGCGAGGTGGTTTCTATAATCTCTTACGAACCGCTCTGGAATACCATGCGCCGCAAGGGAATTACGACCTATGCGCTGATCAGGGATCACGCGTTCAGCCGCGGCACGCTGGACTCTCTCAAGCATAACCGGAATATTTCCACGGCTACGTTAAACGACCTCTGCAACATTCTTTCCTGCCGTGTGGAGGATGTGCTGGTGCATATTCCCGGCGAAGCATAAAGGACGCTTTCATGACATGTTTTCATGCCGGAAAGCGTCCTTTTTCTGCAATCTGCGCACTTTTTCAGAAAAACTCGCGCAGCGGCAGGATCTTTGCGGCAGAAAACGGGCGGAGCCATGCTCCGCCCGTTTGTCATACGGGGTTTTCGTTACAGCTGCTCGCACAGGCGGGCCAGGATGGCCGCAACTTCGGCGCGGGAAGCGTTGCTCTGCGGACGGAGCAGACCGTTCGAGCCGCTGATCAGGCCCGTGCCGACCGCCCACTGCATGGCATCAAGCGCCCAACTGCTGACACTGGATGCGTCAGCGAATGCGGACAGTTCACGCTCCAGCGTGGCCGCGTCGCGGCCCTTGAACGAGGCGTAGCGGTACAGAATCGCCGCCAGCTGTTCGCGCGTAATCGCGCCTTCCATATCCGTGCCGTCGGAGATGCCGTTTGCAACGGCCCAGTCACGGCCCGCGGCGTACCACGGCGTGCCGGAGGTATTCACACCCTCCATGCGGGCAAGGATGGTCAGCACCATGCCGCGCGTCGTGCTCGCGTTCGGGCTGAACTTCGTCGCGGAGGTGCCGTTCATCAGGCCGCTTCCGTAGACATAGCGCACGTCGTCATAGAACCAGTCGCCGTCCTGCACATCCGTGAACGGAAGCTCGTCATCCAGCGCCGGAAGCAGTCCTGCCCACCAGGGCAGCTCGGGCGCAGGCTGTTCATCCTTCGTCCACTTTGCGTAGAGCCTAATATTCCCTGTCACCGCCGCAGTAAAATCATATGCCTCACTGCATTCCGCATCCTTGTACCAGCCGGCAAAAGTATAGCCATCCCTTGTCGGGTCCTCGGGCTTATCAACAGCCGTGTTGTTCTCAACGGTCTTGGTCGTCACCGTACCGCTGCCGTCATTCATATCAAACGTGACGGTCCGAGTATCGGGCTCGATCTCGCTTCCGCCCTGACCAGGCTCAAAATAACCACTATCACTCTCGTCATCGACTTTATTGTCTTTAGCCGCTTTGTACTCAAGCTTGCCGTCCTTCACGCGGATTGCACAGAGCATATTGTCCGGATAGCAGTGACCGCCGTACGTTGTCCACAGGTAGAGAAAGTAGGTTTCCTCCCCAACTGTCGTAATATCACCATCGTTGAAAGTGATACTCATGCTGTATGTATTTCCAGCCACCACATGCTGCGAACCATTCGTCCAGTCGATAATTCCGAAATCAGAGTTATTTTCCTGCGCATTCGCAACTGAAGTATAGCTCGTGCCATATCTGCCACAATCTGTATAATCCCCGTAAGAGCCATAGCCTTCGGTGCTCAGCTTTTTCGTCATCAGTACCAACTGACAATTTGCCGGTGCCATACCACCCGGCCAGTAAAAACTAACCGTGATGCTTTCAAGCGCACGGCTGTCATAATACGTTGCCTCAGTCACTTTGATTTTATCCGCAGCCGCCATCGCCATCACTGGCAGCAGCGACAGGCAAAGTGCCAGCGCAAGTAAAAGGCTGATCATTCTCTTTTTCATCGTTTCGGTACCTCCGTTTCTTTTTACGGCAGCGGCAGTGTGTCGTTGTCCTCCGTGAAACGGAGGACAGGCAGAGGCATGCCTCTGCCGCGCGCGGCCGGACGGGCCGCCTGCTTTCGCCGTATTTCTGTACGAGGCCATTATACACCGTACATCCGTGTACGATGCAAGTACTATTTTTGCGTTTTGACGTGCTTTGTGTAAAATTTTCCGTTTTTTCCACAGGCTGCGGGCGCCTCACGCCCCGCAGCCTGCGTGGTCATTACTCCGCACCCGCTTTTGCAGCTCCTTGCCTGCCCCATTCCGCGCGGCTGATGCCGTATACAACCGTCTGCCCGCCCTCGCTGTCCGTGAATTCGTCCAGCAGGCGCATTCCGTTTGCGCGGGCGACAGCGGCGGACGGGATATTTTCCTTTTTCATGTAGGAGTACACCATACCGAACGGCGTATGCGCAAACGTCCAGTCGCGGACGGCGCGCGCCGCCTCTGCGGCATAGCCCTGCCGCTGATGCGTCTTTGCGATGTGATAGCCGATTTCCGGCAGAATCGTGCCGTTTATGTGCTGCATGGTCAGACCGCAGTCGCCGACCATCTCACCTGTGGATTTCAGGCAGACCGCCCACAGGCCAAATCCGAACACGCGATAACGCTCGATGTTTTTCGCAATCCATCCCTGCACCCGCGCCTCGTCAAAGGTGTATGGATAGTGCTGCATGATATCAGAATCGGCAAGCACAGCATACAGCGCGTCAAAATCTGCCTGCGTCAGCTCCCGCAGAAAAAGGCGTTCCGACTCCGGAAGCGCGGCGGCATGGGATGCCTGCGTTTGCCGTTCGGCATGCCGTGCCTTTGCAATCCAGTCGTCCAGAAAGCGCAGCTGCTGCTCCGTATGGAACCAGTGTTCGCCGTCCGGCATGACGGTCAGCTCTGCGCCGGTTCTCTCCGCAAAGGCCGATATCGTCTCCATGGACGTCAGATGATCCCGCCCGCCGTACAGAATACGGGTGGGGACGCGCCACACAACCGGATGCTCCCGCACATCGCAGAGATAGCGCCACGACAGCGTTTCGCCGAAATCCGTCTGGATTTCCTGTCTTTCCGCCAGCTCGCGCTCGTCCGCGTTTGCCCAGCATAGCATGTCCAGAATCAGCCGCTCCATGTTCACGACGGGTGAAATGAAATACGCGCTGTCCACCAGCGCCTCATCCAGCGAGGAGAGCGAGAAGAACGCGCCGATGCTGTTCGCAATCAGGGTCAGGCGGTCACAGCGCCCGCGCTGTCCGGCGAAAAAGCGCGGGAATTCCTCGCGCGCCTCCCACGGGGTCTGCGAACGGTAATCGAAGCCGATGACCTCGCTTTCAGGGAAAAGGGGCCTGTAGTGCTCGGCCTCTGCCGCCGAACCGCCCTTCCCATGGACATATATCACAATGCTTTTCATATCTGTATTCCCTCTCTTCCGGAAATTCCGGTTTTGAAAAATCATAGTCCGGCGTTCCGATAAGCTCTGAAGCCGTTTTGCATCATACGATGTGCATCAAATATTATACACGCAAAGGCCGGCAGGGTCAAGATCGAAAGCGGCTTCTCCGCGGGGCGAAAAGAGCCGCGTCCGCCATGCGGACGCGGCTCCTTATCCCACAGTGCTCCGGCACTGCTTACCCGCTTTGCCTTATTCTCCCCGATATGCCCGCCACAGGAACGTCACAATCTGCGCTCTGGTGCAGGTGTCGTCGGGCGCGAAGCGTCCGCCGCCGACACCTGTCGTCACGTCGCTCTCCGCGGCCCATGCCACGGCTTCCGCGTAGTACGCGCCGGATGGAACGTCCGTGAAGCCTGTGCTGCTTCCGCTCGGCTTGTCAAATGCGCGCCACAGGAATGTCACAGCATGTGCTCTGGTGCAGGTTGCGTTCGGGCTGAACGTCGTCGGCGAGGTGCCGTCCGTAATGCCGTTTTCAACGGCCCACGCCACCGCCTTCGCATAATACGCATCCGCCGGAACGTCCGTGAAGCTGCTCAGCGCCTTCGGCGCGGGCGAACCGGCCGCGCGCCACAGGAACGTGACGAACTGCGCTCTTGTGCAGCCCAGCTCCGGCCCGAACAGGCCGTTGCCAATGCCGCCGGTGATACCGTTCTTTGCCGCCCACGAAACTGCCTTGTAGTAATACGCCGTCACCGGCACATCGCGGAACGGACTGGTTTCCGACTCCTTGACGAAGCTCGCTCGGATGGTTACGCCGCCGTCCGGCATGACAAACGTGAATTTTCCGTTGCCGCGGTCCACCGCCTCCACGCGATTGCCGTTTTTGTCCGTGATGATCAGATCGCCCAGCTCATAGCCGGTGTCGGGCTTGATCGTAATCGTCACGGTTTCGCCCGTTCCGGCGCTCTTCGGGTCGGTCGACACCGAGCCGTTTTCCGTCTTGTCGGGGGTCGTGACCGGATACACCGGCGTATTGCCGCCTGACGGCCGCACTCTGACCGTCAGCCTGCCGTCCACAAACACAACCTCGTAATTCGCGGGAGCCTCTGCGCCGCTGGCGCGGATGATGTATTCACACGCCTTTTTCGTCTCCGGTTCGGCCGGATTGCCGTCCGCGTCCAGATACGAAAGCACAAGCGTTCCGCTCAGCGCATCCTCGCCGAACAGGCCGGAAACGGTGTAGTCCTTTCCCTGTTCCGGATTTGTCAGGTCGGGGACCTTTCCGCCGATATAGATGCGCTTATCCAGCGCCGTGACGGTGACCCTCGCGCGGAAAATGACAAACGTATAGCTCCGGTCCGCCGTCGTGCCGTCGCTCCACTGCGTGTTGTCCTTATCCGTCAGCGATACTGTAACGGGATAGCCGCTCTCGTTAGCCTCGGTCTGCGTGCCGCCGGTGACGGTATAGTCCGCCGTCGCGGCAACGCCGTAGGTCTGCGCCTGTCCGTTGTAGGTGTACGTCTTTGCATCCTCGGCAGGGATAGCGATGGACTTCCTGTTGACCGTCAGCGTGACAGCCGCCGAGGTTACGGAAGCGCTGTTTCTCTCGTTCGTCACGACGCACCGGTACTGATTTCCGCTCATGGAAACCGCCGGTTCCGTCACCGTATAGCTGCTTTCCGTCGCGCCGTCGATATCTGTAAACTCGCCGTCCGCGGCTTTCACCTGCCACTGATAGCGCAGCGTGCCTCCGCCATCGGCTTTCGCCTCCACGCGGAACGATGCGTCCGCACCGTAGGTCACGGCTGCATCCTGCGGCTGTTCCGTAATCACCGGCAGACCCGTTACGGTAAGCTTTGCAGGCTCGGAGTACACGGAATCGCTGCTTACTAAATCCGCCCCCGCTTTTCCGTTCGTGTTTTTCACCTCGCACCGGTACCAGCAGCCATCATGCTCTGCCGCCGCAGCCGGAATCGTATAGCTTACAGTATAAGTCCAGTTAGCCGAACTTAGGCGTCCGTTCGCACCATCGATGTTTACCCAGCTTTGGCCGTTATCGGTGCTGATCTGCCACTGATATTCAAGTACATTCAAATACTGTTCTCTCAGCGTGACAGAAAACTCTGCCTGCTGATTGGCTTCCACCGACACGCTTTGCGGCTGGTCCGTGATGACAGGCGTTACACACACAAGAAGTCTCCAGAAATTGTATGGCAAACTATCCAACTGCAGTCCACCAGGATAGGTAAGCTTAGCCTTGCAATAAACTCTCGCATAGTCCAAATCTTCCGTAATCGTTAGCGAATACGTCCCCTCCTGAGAAAGCGGTACGTTGTCCCAACCCGGTGTTTCACCTGAGCGCACTACCTGCCACTGGTACTCTGCTGTAACTCCATCCAGTCTGCTGAACGGATACCATTTTCCATCATCCATAAAGCCGGCAGAAACGGTTGCAATGTCGTCCTTTCTGAACTCACCGTTCCCCCGCTTTGGCGATACCTGACATGTCAGATTATTCGGACAATAGTACACGGTAAACACATTGGAATACACCGTACCGTCTTTGTTTGTCGCAACACAGCGGAATTTTGCACCGTGCCATGCAAGCTGCATTGTCCCGTTGTAGACAGCCTCAGTGGCATCCGCAATGTCGGTCCATGTTTCGCCATCCGTGCTGACCTGCCATTGCAGCGCGGGCTCGGGCGTGCCG
Source organism: uncultured Oscillospiraceae bacterium (assembly GCA_934661735.1). Taxonomy (GTDB): domain Bacteria; phylum Bacillota; class Clostridia; order Oscillospirales; family Oscillospiraceae; genus CAG-170. The sequence goes on along the minus strand of CAKUJN010000016.1, from coordinate 4,728 downwards.
GCGGCTGTTACTGCAAGCCCCAACTCAGTTCCATGCCTGACCACCTTCGAGCTTTCCTCGCTCGGGCCGGTAAACGCCGGCGCTTCGCCGGTGGTTGTCGAGCCATCCGCCTTGGGATAGTATGTATTTTTGCCGATGGTCACGGTTTCCACCTTTGCGCCCTCGGGAAGCCATATGTAGAGCTTGCCGTCCCGATCAGTAATGATGTTGCTCTTGTCAAACGTGGTTCCCTCCGGCAAGCCGGATACAGTGATATCGTTCACGCCGGTGTTCTTTTCATTAAAGGTCAGCGTGGTTTTCGTCAGCGCGTTGCCCTTGGAGTCCTTTACGGACTTTCCCGCCGGCACATCCAGATCAACACTGCCGCCGTCGATGGTAATGTCGCTGCAATTGATCGTTCCAAGACCGGTCACCGTGCTGTTTTTGATTACAAGCCTGCCAAGCTTCGTTTCCGGCTGGTTGGTGCAGTTATTGATGATTGTGCTGTTTTCAATCGTTAGCGAGGCGTTTTCGCTCCCGTCGATGGCGTGATGGCCGACCAGCGTCAGCTTTTCGCTGCCTCCCTGACCCTTAATCGTCAGACTGCCCGAACCTTTCAGCGTCCAGACCGCGTCCTCGTCGCTGGAAGTCATGCTGTTCTCGGTATCCTTCATCAGCACCATCGAAAGCTTTGCCCCGTTGTCTACCTCAACGCGCTTTCTATCGCCAACCAGCTTCAGTCCGTTCAGCTTGACCTCCGCGTCCGCAGTCTCCAGCGCGCGAATTCCAAAGCCCGTGACCGTTTTGGTCGATTGCAGCTTGACCTCTTTCTCCTTATGATAACCGATCCATGTATCCTTGCTGCTTTCTTCATATCCGGCACAAAGCTCTTCCGTTCCTCTCAGCGCAAGGATGCCAGCAGCCAGCAGCAGGTTGCGCAGCGCCAGCTTGCCGCTGTTATTATGGTTTGCCCCTGTTACGATTTTGGAATACTCGCCCTGATCATGGACAAAGCCCACAATCTGATCTGAGCCATCGTCGAAACCATAAACATTTTCCGTTATTGTATTAAACGGAAGCCAGAGGACAATCTTATCGCCGTCCGCCAGCATGGAGAGCCCCTCCAGCTTGATGGCGTCGCTTGTACCGTACTTCAGGCGCAGTCCTGTAACCACGGCGCAGCTCACCAGATTAGCTTCACTGCTTTTTGTTTGTCTGTAAAGAATCGGCCTCCAATTCGTGCTTTGGCTGAAGCTCTCCAATTCGATCTCTGTCCGATAAACCCGCGTTCCATCCGTATCCTTTACTTCAGCATCAGGGTTGACTTGTAGAATTGCGTTGCTTTTGCGGTCAATCGTAAGCGTGCCGCCGTCTTCATAGTTTCCTTTCACAGTGCTGTTCTGCACGGTCAGGTTTCCAACAAAACCGACAGCGTTCATCCAGCAGTTTTCAACGGAGATATTTGCTCCATCACCGCCGATATAGCCGCTTGTGTATACGATGCAGTTTTTGAAACTTACTTTCGCGCCGCTCTCCGCCGCAATGCCGCCGATCAGCGTCAGCGCCGTCGACAGATAATTTTCCGCATCGCCGGTGATGTTCAGCGTTCCGCCGCTTTCCACCTTGATCACATGATCAAAAATGTAGCCGTTCGTATACTCCAAATAGCTTTTGTCTTTCAGCTCCAGATTCAGCGTTGCACCATTTCGCACGGTGATATAGGGATGATCACGCTCCTGCACAATCGTGTCCAGAACAATGGTATGCACGCCCTCCCGAATGTCAATACCGTAAAAGGCCTGATGGTCCGCTGGGCCGAGACTGCTGCCGTACCCCTGCTGCAAATCCAGCTCGCCGTCCACATTATTAGGGGTGTATCTGCTGTATTGATCGTATTCCCCCGTACTGGTGTTATCCTTGTCACGATAGTAGTATGTCTGATATCCATTGTTCAAATTAAACGTCAGTACTGTGTTGCGGATACCCTGAATTTTCACTTCCTTTGCCGAGTAGGCTCCTCCACGAACGCAGTGATCCCCTTCATCGATCCAACCGCCGATGGGCCATGTCACCACAGCCAGGTTGTTATTCAGCTTCCCCGCGTCATTATTTATAGCAAGCTTCCATGTAGCCTTGCTGGAAAAGCGAAGCGCACCATTTGCAGATAAATCACCGTTATCCGTTGTTTGATTCTCTGTCTTTGCGTACAGATACGCGCTGGAACTCATTTCCAGCTTTCCTGTCACATAGATTGCTTCCTTGCCGTCGTATGCTTTCTTACTCGTGTTATATCCTTTGGAATATGCCTCGACACGGCCGTTGTCTTTCATATAGAGATTTTTGACATATATTCCGTAGCCCTGACAGCCGTCATTCGTATTGCTGCCGCTGCTGGTGGCGATCAGCTGTCCGTTGCCCGACACGGTGATGCTGCCGCGGGCATCCAGTGCTTTCGGGTAATTATCAATGTCATTATCAATGTATGCGGTGCCATTGGAGCTCACCGTCAGTTGGCCGTTTTGCATCACTTCCAGTGTGCTGTAAAAGGTTACACCGTTATATGCATTTCTCCCATCCAGCAGGGAGGCCATCGTGACATTGGCTCTTCCCTTGATTTTCATTGGTCCACGAACCGCGCAGCCTTCCATGCCGCTGTTCAGTGTAATATTTCCGGCTGCGATGGTTGCGTAGCACACCGCCAGCGGCCAGATGTTGGAGTTGACCTCCAGATTTCCTGTTGCGCCCATGGTGTTGATGTAGATGTAGTTTGTCGTGTTTTTATCGGTTGCAATACCCACAATCCGTGCTGTATCGCCTGACTTATATTCCCCGGTATTTGATTCTGCACCAAACCGGCAGTTACCAACCAGCTCAATTTTCAGAGCCTCCACGGTTGTGTAAAGATAAGCCCTGGTTGTTGCAGAGATACCGGCATTATATTCTGTGCAACGATTCCCTTCAACCACATAGTTTGTCAGCGTCAGTGTCGAGGTCTCGCTATCATAACAATAGCTGCCGCCATTGGGGCCGTCTCCACTGGGATTATTAATCACATCCACGCCGCCCAGCCAAATCCCGCCGCCGGATGCCTGCACGCTGATGCCGTTGTCCGCGCTGGACATCAGGGAAATGCCGTCATCCGCGTCGTCCGCACTGTTTTCTGTTTCGTTCTCCGCGTCGCCTGCTTCTCCCTCCGGCTCATCTGCGCCGCCCTCGGATTTCTCGGTGTCCCTGTCCGACTCGACGGCCGCATCCGAAAGCGGCACAGCCTCGCCCTCCGGCACGGCGCAGTCCTCCGGCCGCGCGTCCTCCGCGCCGCAGACGGGGCACTCCTCGTTCATATGCTCCTCCGCGCAGCGCGTTTCGCAGACGCACACCGGCGCGGCTTCGGCTTCCGCCGTTTCGGCAAAAACCGCCGCGGGAACCAGCGTCAGGCAAAGCGCCAGCGCGGTCAGAAAGCTGAAAACCCGTTTTTTCATCATGATACCTCCGTGACGAAAGGTGTTTGGTTCCTCCTGCGGAGGAACCAAAGGGGATATCCCCTTTGCGTTTATTTGTCCGCCGTAAGGGCGTTTATTTGTCTGCCGTAAGGGCGTCGAAGCCCCGTTCGGCCTGTTCCACAGTTTTGCGGATGATTTCCGCCGCCATCGGCCGCAGCTCCAGCGCCAGCACCGCCGCCGTGACGGCCCTGCGCCGCTCCGCCGGAACGTCGTAGAGCTTCAGCGCGCAGTCCAGAAAGCGTGCAATCTTGGCCTCGATGGTGAAATACACGTCGCAGGGCAGGGCCATAAAGCCGCGCATGATACCTGCCGAGGCAATTTCCATCTCGTAGAAGTCCTTTGCCTGCGCATCCGGCATACACCCGCCGAAGATTTTTTGAAGCCGCTCGGACGTTTTGCGGTAGAGATACGCCGACGTCGCCGGCAGCGAATAGGCCGTGACATACAGTTCGCGCAGCGGCTCGTTCAGCTCCGCGATGTGCAGCTGAAGCGCCGTTTCCACAGCGTAGAGGAATACGGGATCGTCCGTGCCGCTGTGCTGCTCGGCAAGCGCAAACTGTCCGCCGAACATCCGCTGCACCAGCTCCAGCAGAAGCCCCTCCTTGCTGGGAAAGGCGCGGAAAAACGAACTGGGCGTCATGTCCGCGGCACGGGCTATTTCCGCGGTGGTCGTTCCCTCATAGCCCTTTCGCAAAAACAGCTGGACAGCCGCGTGCAGCATTTTCTGCTGCGTCAGCAGGCCGTTCGGCTGTTTTCCCCGTGATGACAAGCGATCACCCCCTTTGTGATATTGCACTTGTGACTACGCTCACATCTTATCATATACCCAGCTTCCACGCAAGGGAAAATCCGTCCGAACACGCGTTTTCGGAGAAATGACCAGAACGCGCCGCCCTCTTGGGGCAATATCACAAAAGGCCCGTGCACATAAAAAGGCTCCGGTTCTACCGGAGCCTTTTCTGTATTCTCATTCAGCCGATGTATTCCGCAAATCGGGCCAGAATGGCCGCAACCTCGGCGCGGGAGGCGTTGCTCTGCGGGCAGAGCAGACCGTTCGAGCCGCTGATCAGGCCCGTGCCGACCGCCCACTGCATGGCATCAAGCGCCCAGCCGCTGACGCTGCCCGCGTCCGCGAATACGGACAGCTCGCGCTCCAGCGTGGCCGCGTCGCGGCCCTTGAACGAGGCGTAGCGGTACAGAATCGCCGCCAGCTGTTCGCGCGTAACCGGTGCTTCCATGTTCGTGCCGT
>CAKUJN010000015.1 GCA_934661735.1 uncultured Oscillospiraceae bacterium | reverse complement strand
GGGGGCTCTTTGCCCCCTTCACTCTTCCCCTGCTGCTCTATCATCCAACTGCTTTCCATCGTTTTTTGACAGTCTCAAGCGCCCCGCGCCGCATGGCGCGGGGCGCTTTCGCTGTTTTGACCAAAATAGACGGCGGATTTTCTGTAAAACATAGAATTTGCGCAGGCCGCTTGACAACGGTGCGGGGCTGCCCTATGCTTCAAACAGAAATCGAGAAAGAAAGGATTTTTGCCGCATGGATACTTATACAAACGAACAGCTGATCGCATTTTGTCAGGAAGCGCTGCGCATACCCAGCTACTCCGGCCGTGAACAGGGCGTAGCGGAACTGATGAAGCGCAAAATGGAGGAATACGGCTTCGACGAGGTCATCATCGACCGCTTCGGCAGCGTTCTCGGCACCATCAACGGCAAGCGGCCCGGCAAGACCATCCTGATGGACGGCCATATCGACACCGTCGACGTCATCGACGCGCCGCAGTGGGAGCATGACCCGTTCGGCGGCGAGATCGTGGACGGGAAAATTTACGGCCGCGGCGCGTCCGACATGAAGGGCAGCGACTGCGCCATGATTACCGCCGCAGCGCGCTTTGCCGAGAAGACCGGAAAGGACTTCGCCGGCCGCGTCTGCGTGTCGTGTACGGTGCATGAGGAGCGGTTCGAGGGCGTGTCCTCCCGTGAGATTACGCGGCTGGCAAAGCCCGATCTCGTCATTATCGGCGAGGCCACAAGCACGACCGTCAAACGCGGCCAGCGCGGCCGGGCGGAGGTCGTCGTGGAGACGGAGGGCGTCAGCTGCCATTCCTCCAACCCGGAAAAGGGCGTCAACGCCGTCTATGCCATGACGGCCGTCATCGACGAGATCCGCAAAATCGTCCCGAACGAGCATCCGCTGCTCGGCAAGGGCATTCTGGAGCTCACGGATATTATCTCCCAGCCATATCCCGGCGCGTCGGTCGTGCCGTCCCTGTGCCGCGCGACGTTCGACCGCCGGACGCTCGTCGGCGAGGACGAGGCCGTCATTCTCGGGCAGGTCAACGACGCCATTGCCCGCGCGCAGGAAACGCACCCCGGTCTCAAGGCCCGGTGCTATCTGGCCGAGGGCGAGGAGAAATGCTGGACGGGCGACACCATCCGCGCCAAGCGCTATTTCCCGGCCTGGGTCACAGAAGAGGACAGCGATCTGGTGCAGGCTGCGCTGAAGGGCCTGAAGGATGCGGGCATCGAGGCCCCGCTGTCGCACTTCTCATTCTGCACCAACGGCAGCAGCTTCTGCGGCGAGGCGGGCATCCCGACGATCGGCTACGGCCCGTCGCTCGAAAGCCTTGCGCATGTGCGCGACGAGTACATCGAGATCGACCAGCTGCTCAAGTCCTGCAAGGGCTTCGAGTCCATTCTCACGCAGCTGACGCGGTGAGGCGCGCGATTTCGCGAAAACAGCAACAAAATTTTTGTTAGCCTAAAAATATTTTTGAAAATTCCTTGCAATCTGCTTCTGATACTGGTATGATAGCTTTAGACTTCATTCGGGTATTAAATTTGGAGGTGATAGCAGATTGGACGCGAAATTACTGGAACTGCTTGAGCAGATCGCAAAGGCGATTGCGGCGCAGTTCGGCAGCAACTGTGAGGTCGTGCTCCATGAGCTCTCCGGCAAGAGCACCTATTCCTCGATCGTGGCGATCGAAAACGGTCATGTGACCGGCCGCAAGGTCGGCGACGGGCCGTCGCACGTGGTGCTGGAGCAGCTGGGCCATGAGGACGATAACGCAGAGGATCAGCTCGGCTATCTGACGCGCACAAAGGACGGGAAGATCCTGAAATCCTCGTCTGTATACATCCGGGACGAAAACGGAAAGGTCACGGGGATTCTTGGAATCAACTACGACATTTCCATGATGCAGCTGTTTGAAAACTCTCTGCACGACTTTATTTCTGCCGACCAGCACGCCAGCCGCGAGCCGGAGCGCATCACGCTCAACGTGGCCGATCTGCTGGATGACCTCATCCGGCAGGCGGACGAGCTTGTCGGAAAGCCCGTCGCGCTCATGACCAAGGACGACAAGGTCAAGGCCATCCGCTATCTCAGTAATTCCGGCGCACTTCTGATCACTAAATCCGGCGATAAGATCGCCAAGCATTTCGGCATCTCCAAGTACACGCTCTATTCATACTTAGACAACAGTAAAACAGGAGGAACAAACGAACAATGAGCAAGATCGATCTGACCATCAATCGCGAAGGCCTGGCCCACAACATCCAGAAGGCCAAGGAAAACAACATCATCATCCCGACCATCGCCCAGATGCAGAACCCCGACCTGATCCCCGAGAAGATCAAGGAAAAGCTGACGCACACCGGCCTGTGGGACGTTGACCCCGTCAACCTGTTCCGTATCAGCTGGCACAACGAGGCCAAGGAGACCGGCGGCCTGTACCAGAAGACCCCGAACTATGTTGAGATCCCGTCCTCCGTTTCCGGCGTTCCGTGCCGCATTCTCGCCATGTCCGGCAAGTGGTTCCCGACCGGCTGCCATAAGGTCGGCGCTTCTTTCGGCTGCCTGGCCCCGCGTCTCGTGACCGGCCAGTTCGACGCCACCTATCATCACGCCGTTTGGCCCTCCACCGGCAACTACTGCCGCGGCGGCGCGTTCAACTCGAAGCTCCTCGCCTGCGACTCCGTCGCCATCCTGCCGCAGGATATGTCCAAGGAACGCTTTGACTGGCTGAAGACCATCGCCGGCCAGATCATCGCCACCCCGGGCTGCGAGTCCAACGTCAAGGAGATCTTCGACAAGACCTGGGAGCTCAAGCAGGATCCCAGCATGATGATCTTCAACCAGTTCGCCGAGATGGGCAACCCCCTGTGGCACTACAACGTCACCGGCTACGCCCTGAGCGATCTGTTTGAGAACGTGAAGAAGCCCGGCCAGAGACTCGCCGGTGCCTGCTTCACCTCCGGTTCCGCCGGCACCATGTCCGCGGGCGACCTGCTCAAGGAGCGCTATCCCGGCATGAAGCTCGCCGTCGGCGAAGCGCTTCAGTGCCCGACCATCCTTGACAACGGCTTCGGCGGCCACCGCATCGAGGGCATCGGCGACAAGCACATCCCCTGGGTCCACAATGTCAAGAACACCGACATGGTCATCGACATCGACGACGAGGATTCCCAGCGCCTGCTCCGCCTGTTCAACTGCAAGGAAGGCCAGGCTTACCTCAAGGCGCTCGGCATGTCCGACGAGCAGATTGAAAAGTTCACATGGATGGGCATTTCCGGCATCGCCAACGTCCTTTGCTGCATCAAGATGGCAAAGTTCTATGAGCTGACCGAGAACGACGTCGTCGTCACCGTCCTGACCGACTCCGCCGTCATGTACAAGTCCCGCGTGGAAGAACTGAACGAGATGTACGGCGCTTACACCGCGCAGGCCGCCGAGCTGGATCACAACCTGCATATGCTGGGCCTCAAGACCGACAACATGCTGGAGCTGACCTATCCGGAGCGCAAGCGCGTCCACAACCTGAAGTACTACACCTGGGTCGAGCAGCAGGGCATGACCGTCGAGGACCTCAACGCCCAGTGGTACGACGTCGAGCATACATGGGATGCCGTTCACGCACAGGCAAAGGAGCTGGACGAGCTGATCAACGAGTTCAACGACGAGGTCGGCCTGCTCAAGGCGCTGTAAATTGTCATAAAGAACTGAAAACGAAAAAATCGGGGTGGGGTCAATGCCCCATCCCGATTATTCATCTTCCGCAAGATGGGCCTCCTCTGCGTTTTGTTGGCCCTGAATGAGGCATTGCCTCGCCAGGCCGTAATTCTGCGCGTTGATCGCAAGAATCGCCTGTTCGACCGCCTCAAACAGAACCGTATAGCATCTGGGCAGTTCGTTCATTCTGAATGCACCCTTTCAAAAATCGTCGCACAATTGTGCTACGTTTATATTACAATTTTCCCGCATGAATTGCAATACAATTTGTATGACAGAATATCATGCGAGGCGTATTGCAATGAAAAAATTCAGAATTCCGAGCGTTCCCCCTACCACCAACAAAAGCATTCGATTTCCGAACAATATCATCGACGAAATTGAACGGGCAATCAAAGGAACCGACTGTACCTTTTCCGCATTCGTTGTGGAGGCTGTTCGTGTGGCACTGGAAAATTTGAAGGAGGATTCTGAATGAAAAACGTCAAATGCGGCCGCTGCGTGCGCTGCGGCAAGGAATATGAGGCTGTCCCGAATCTGACCAACTGCGAATGCGGCGGCATTCTGGACATTATCTACGACTACGACTACATCAAGGCGCACTTCACCAAGGAGACGCTGAGGAACCGCAAAAATCCGACCATGTGGCGCTATCGCGAGCTGCTGCCCGTCGAGGAGACGACGCCCGACACGCCGCTGCGCGTGGGCTGGAGCCCGCTGTATGAGGAGCCGCGTCTGGCTGAGCAGTTGGGTATCAAAAAGCTCTGGGTCAAGGACGACGGCATCAATCCCACTGCCTCTCTGAAGGACCGCGCATCGGCTATGGCCGTCGCCAAAGCGCAGGAGGCGGGCGCAAAAATCATCGCCTGCTCGTCCACCGGCAACGCCGCGTCCAGCCTTGCGGGCAACGCCGCCGCGGCGGGCCTCAAAACCTACATTTTCGTTCCCGAGCGCGCGCCGAAGGGCAAGGTCGCGCAGCTGATGATTTTCGGCGCAAACGTCATCTCCGTCAAGGGCAACTATGAGGAAACCTTCAAGATGTCCGCCGAGGCCATCGACAAGTGGGGCTGGTACAACCGCAACGCGGCCATCAACCCCTACCTCTCCGAGGGCAAAAAGACCGTCGCGCTGGAAATTGCCGAGCAGCTGGACTGGCAGATGCCCGATTATCTGGCCATCTCCGTCGGCGACGGCTGCACCATCGCCGGCGTATGGAAGGGTCTGAAGGATCTGTACGCCATCGGCTTTATCGACAAGCTGCCGCGCCTGATCTCCGCGCAGTCCACCGGCTGCTACCCCATCAACCGCGCCATTCAGGAGAACAGCCCCTGGGAGCCGATGGAGGAAAACACCATTGCCGACTCCATTTCCGTCGGCGTGCCGCGCAACGCGGACAAGGCGCTCATGGCCATCCGTGAGTCGAACGGCATCGCCGTCAATGTGACCGACGAGGAAATTCTCGCCGCGCAGAAGCTCCTTGGCCGCACCTGCGGCGTATTCGGCGAGCCTGCCGGCGTCACCGGCACCGCGGCGCTGAAAAAGGCGTGCGAAGAAGGTCTCATCCCGCATGACGCGACGGTTGTCTCCGTCGTGACCGGCAACGGCCTGAAGGACGTTGCAAACGCCATCAAGTCCGCCGGCGAGCCGATCAACATCAAGCCCGATCTGGACCTGATGGTCGAGGAATTCACAAAGCGCGGCGTGACCGTGGAGTAATCTGCCGCTTTTCTTCCATAGAATCAGCGCCGGAGAGAATCTTCCGATTCTCTCCGGCGCTTGTCTTTTCATTTTTTTCCGCTTATTCCAGCGGTGCCGTCAGCACAGCCTCCGGTACGTCGCTCTCCGCAACCCAGACGTATTCCAGCTCCGAGTTTTCCTCCAGCAGGCTTCCGTCCTCCTGCGGCAGAAGCCGCCCGATAAAGCCGTAGCCCAGCATGTTGAGATACAGCGCCTCGCCGTCGAAGGTAAAATCGCCCCTGTCGATCATATCGCCGTTTTCCGAAATGACCCACCAGCCCGCGTTTTCATTGATCCACAGCCAGATGTCCTCTCCGGCGTACCAGTAGCCCGCAAACTGCCGCGTTTCTTCCTCCGGTGTCAGCTCCGGCTCCTCCTGCGTTTCCTCCTCGCTCATATCCTCCGTGACAATTGTGCCGCGCGGAAATTCCGCGGCAGATTCGCCGCTCAGCTCCGGCGAAAAGACGTACTCTCCGTCGTCCCAGCACCAGATAAACTCGGTCTGCATCCCGTCGTCGTGGATGAACACCAGCCGGATGTCCTCCACATCGTCGCCGTTCTGATCGAGCAGCGTCAGCGAATCATACGACTCCTCCGCGTCCGCCAGCTCATACGGATAGTGCAGATCCGCAAATTCCACCTGTGTCGCGTCGTCATAGTACAAAACCGCGTTCTGTGTAAACACGCACAGCAGCACGTCGATCATCTCGCCGTCCACCACAATGGTGCCCCAGTCGTTGATCCAGCCCCATGTGCGCCAGTCGTCGCCGACGACGTCGCTTTCATCGTCCGGCGTTTGCAAATCCTCCGCGCTCTGCTTCTGGCAGCCCGCCAGCAGCAGGCACGCCAGCGCCAGCAGCAGCGCAATCCAGCGTTTCCGGTTCATATCGCCCCTCCTGCCGGTCAGTCGAAGTAGTCGCCCCAGCCCTCGTCGTCATAGGCGTAATCATCCCATCCGTCGCCTGGGTCGGACCACGGGTCGTAGTCGTCGTAGTATTCGTCGTCATAGTCCCAGCCCGCGTCGTTGTTTTCCATGTACTCGCCGGAATCGGAGTCGATGTAGCCGTCCGAGCCGTAGGAGATGAATTCGTTTTCATAGCCGTTCCAGTACCAGACGTCGCCGTCCTCGTCGTACCAGTAGTATGGCGTGCCGTAGTCTCCGGTATCGCCGGAATACGTCGGCTGCGCGGGGACGGGCTTCGGCGCGGTGCTCCAGCCCGCGGTGTAGGAGATCGTCTCCAGCATGTTGTTGCAGATATCAAAATAGTTGCGGATTCTGCCCTCCAGCGCGATGGTCGTCGCGACCAGCGCATAGCCCGTCGGGCCGTAATAGCGGACCTCCATGCAGCCGCGCACCGGCTGGGACGGGCCGTCGGGGAATACCGAGCCGTCCAGCCACATATAGCCGGTCAGGCTGTAGTGGTCGCCGTTGTCCTTGAAATCCGAGCCGAAGGACTTGATCAGATAGCTGCCGTACATGCTGTTCATGAAATCGTCCAGCATTTTCACCATATACGGCTTTGCCGTGGCCTCGCCCTTTTCCATGTAGGGGTCAAAGCCGGAAATCGGCTGGAACGCGATCATGATGTTCGAATAGTAATCGTCCGTGCCGTCCTCCATGATGGCGTTGAAGCTCAGCGCGTTCGAAACGTTCGGCTGCGCGTGCGATTCCATCTGGACGGGATAGTCAATTGTGACATTTGTAACGCCGTCGGGGAAGCTTGCCGTCTGGTTCAGCTCGTCGTCCGGCGTCGGCAGAAGCATGATGTAGTCCATGGGCACCAGCGTGTTGCCGCCCGCGTCGCTCAGATCGCCATAGGCCGTCTGCCAGAGCGAAACCAGCTCGGTGCCGTCCTCCATGCACAGCGTGACGCACTCGTCCTCGGCCACGACATAGCCTGGGCCGACCTGCTCGCCATAGAGATTGATGGCAATCCACTCAAAATCCTCGTTGATGACGAAGTAGAACGGCGCAGCCTCCATCTTCCAGCAGCCGGTATAGCCCGAAATATCCAGCGTCTGCTCCTGCTCCTCGGGCATATCGCCGCTCAGCTCCGCGTCCTCGAAGCCCTGCGATTCGTATTTGTCATACATTGAATAGAATTCGCTCTCGTCGCAGATCACGATACTGGTCGATTCCTCCGGCGGCAGGAATACGATATAGTCGCCGTCGTGGATGTTGAAATCAATCTCATCGACACTGGTGTCATACAGGATATAGTCCTCGTCGTTATAGACCAGAATGTTGAACATCGGAAGCTCGGACGGCTTGTATTCGCCGAGGTTTGCCTCGACGCTGACGCCGTCATGGAGCATGCCGTCGACATATTCCGTGTCCCACTCGGTGCTGGTCGCCGGCGTGATGCTGATGGATGAAATATTCCGTCCGCTGCGGTTGGCCAGCATGACGTTTACAGGCTCGGCCTTTTCGCCGCATGCCGTCAGAAGCAGGCACAGCACCGCGATCAGGAACACCGCCGTCAGCTTTCTGATAGGTTTCATATTTTTTCCTCCTCAATTTCGTGCGCAATTCATGTAATCCGGTCACTGCTCCCGCTCTGCCATGGAGAGAATCTCATCGTGGCTCAGCTCCACATTCCCAAACCGGACAAAAATCCCATTGGTCACGGCGCTGTTCCACACGTCGGGATCTGAGATCGGCCGGAAGCGGAGCCTGTCCAGATAGGGCTTCATGTCCAGAAGCAGACGGCTGCCGGATACATAATCAACCTGCAAAATATAATCTGCAAGCGGCTCGACGGCTGAAATATATTTCCGGTACAAATCGATTTCCTCCTTTCCACCGGCGCTCGGGTGCCGGCAGCGCCGCACAGTCCGGCGGCACTGCCATAAAAAATCCACCGTACAGTCATTGTACGGTGGATTTTTTCATGACGCGATTAACCAATGGTTAGGAATTGAGCAGCTGCTCAAGACGGCGGCGCTTTGTGCGCACGTCCCCCGCGATATAAAGCTTCGCATAGATCTGATTGATATACTGCTTGACGCTCCCCTCCGACAGGAACAGCTTTTCGGCAATCTCGCGGTTGCTCAGCCGTCCGGCTGCCAGCCGCGCAACCTCCAGCTCCCGCTTTGTCAGCGCGGCAAGCGCCTCCGGCCGGACTGGCGTGCCGCGCAGCTGCCTGTGCCGTACGGCGCATTCTACGCCAAGCCGCAGAATTTCCTCCATGAACTCTGACGGCGTCTGCCGCGCGCAGCTTTCCAGAACCGGCCGCAGATACTCAAAATTCTCCGCAAACGGCATGACAATGCCGTCCGGCGCCGCGCATTCCAGCGCCTGCGTGACCAGCTCCAGCGCCTGCGCGCGCTTGCCCAGCCGCTCATATGCGGCCGCCGTCTGAAGCCGGATGTGCAGCGCGACCAGCGCATAGTGCAGTCCCCCGCACATGGCAAGCAGCCCCTCGGCGCGCCCGATCACCTTGGCGTCCGCACCCTGTGCCAGATAGACCTGATTTTCGATCATTTCCATCATCGGCCTGCCTGGCGCAAGGAAATTGACCGTTGAGAGCCGGTGCTCACGGAACAGCTCCGGTATTTTCCCCGTCTCGCCCAGCAGCGCGTAATCATACGCGCCCGCGCTGTCCAGCAGGTTCAGCCACGACGCGTCGTGCCGCTGCATCAGCGCCTCGCGGCGCTGCGCCATGGAGGCGCGGGGCCTGCCGTGTCCGCACAGCTCCATCCGCCACGCCAGGAAATCACAGCACAGCGCCATGTTTTCCTGTCCGTTTCCCTCAATCTGCGCATAGGCGCGCTCCAGTCCGATCTGCGCATCGGCAAAGCGGCCCTGCATAAACGCGGCCTCGGCGCGCATGATGCGCTCGGCGCCCTGTCCGTGCCCCTCCGTGATGCGGTAATAGTGCGGCATACACTCGTCCATCTCGGCAAGCTCGCGCTCCAGCGCGCCCGCCTCGCGGTGAAACATCATCAGAACCGACGGCGAGCCGAACGTCCAGCCGCCGCTGTTCTGAATACTGATGGCGGGACGCGTCATCCGGCTGCTGGCGCTGCGATGCAGGCGGCTCATGGCGCTGATGTCGTTATAGCACAGAAAGCTCAGAATCAGGTCGCACTCGCCCAGCAGATTGCCGCGCTCGTCCTGCGGCATCTCGGGGTGTCCGTCAATCGCCTCCATCAGAAGCCCCTTCAGCTCCATCATTTTCGGAATCTGCCGCCAGGTGAACATCCGCCGCATCAGCACCAGCAGCGCGAACGGATGCGCCTTCAGCACGTCCGCGGGACACTGTCCGATGCATTCCAGCACATCCTCCGGCTTCAGCGCCGCCAGCAGGATTCCCGCGTCGCTCTGCACCACGCGCAGTATCGCGTCATAGTCCCCGATTGCCCGATAGGCCGAAAGCGCGTGCAGATACAGCTGCCGCGATTCATACCACGCGCCGTAGCGTCCGCGGTACCGCCGCTGACGCTCCGGCCGCAGCGCTGCAAACGCGCGCTCGGCACAGTCCTTCATCATATGGTGGAAGCGGTACGTCACGCCGTCCGGCAGCCGCACGGCAAACGCGTTCTGCTCGGTCAGTGCCGTCAGCAGCCGCTCGGTATTCTGATTGCCGGTAATAAACTGCGCCATCTCCACCGTGAATTCATCCGCAAGGCCCATCACGGCGATAAACTCGCGCTGCCTCGCGGGCAGCGGATCGATCAGCGCGGCAGAAAACATCGTATAGATGTCCGACGCACGGTCCGGAAGCCTCCCGCGCTCAAACAGCGTGCGCAGATTCAGATAGACCGCGGAAAACCAGCCCTCGCTGGAATACAGAATCGTTTCGATCTGCCCGTCCGTCAGCTCGCTGCCGCACCGGTGCGCATAGACCGACAGCTCCGTGTGATTCAGCCGCAGCTGCTCAATGCCGATCTGATAGACCCGCCCGCCAAGCCGAAGCTGCTCGTCCGCAGGCAGGAACCGGTCGCGGCTTGCCACGATCAGATGTACATTTTCCGGCAGCCGCCGCGTCAGCAGACAGGCAAACGCCGTCACGCGTCCGTCGGTCAACAGATGAAAATCATCCAGAAAAATATAACAGCTCCGCTCCCCCGCCAGCGCGCGGCACAGATCGTCCGCCAGCAGTCCCGCGCCCGCCACATCGTCTGGACACGCGCAGCCGCGCAGGAATTCCACGCCTGCGTGCGCAAACGCGTCCTGCACGCTCCGCCATAAAATCGCCAGATTGTCGGAATAGACGCTGATGCGGACGCAGCGCGGGTTTTCAAGCTTCGCGCGCTCGGCCAGATACCAGTTGACCGCCGTCGTCTTTCCATAGCCCATCGGCGCAACCACCGTCGTCAGCGCGCATCGGGAAATCGGCCGCAGACATTCCTGAAGCCGCTCGGATATGTAAATGGTGTTCAGGTTCCATTTTCGCTTTGGCACGGAATCACCGCCTTTATCTGTTATCTTACCACACCGCGCCCCTCGGGGAAAGTGCCATTTTCCGTCCGTCTTTCCGCTCTCTGCGCTTAAATTGAGCCCAGAAACGCGCGGATATACAGCAGCGCCCCGCCCAGCGCCGCCGCCTGTTCCCTGCACAGCCCGCGCCGGATGGTCAGATCGTCCGTCTCAAAGAATGTCTGCTTCATAATCAGCGTATGCAGCAGCGCAAAATCCTCGTCCCGCATATAGTCGCGCACATAGCCGCCAATGAGAATATCGCCTCGGACCACCATCCGCGCGTTGTCAATCGCCAACGCCAGATCTTTCAGCCAGCTGTGCCAGATTTTCTTCTCATCCCGCTGTCCCAGCCGCAGATTCTCAAAAAAGCGGTCCAGCGGCTCGCCCGCCGCCTGTTCAAGCGCCGCAGCCGAGCAGTACGCGTCCAGGCAGCCGCGTTTGCCGCAATAGCACCGCCGCCCGTTCGGATGGATGCACATATGCTCAATCGTCCCGCTTGAACAGCGCTTTCCGCCATACACATTCCCGTCAATCATCAGCGCGCCGCCGGTGTTGCGGTTCAGGGAAATGTAAATCGCATCGCTCAGCTCCGGCTGATACCACAGCTCCGCCGCGGCCGCGGCCTCAACGTCATGAATCAGCGTACACGGCCAGTCCAGCCGTCCGGAGAAATCCGTCAGGCGGATTCCGTCGCTCAGCAGGCGGCCGAAGCAGACTGCCGACTGGTCAGGCAGAAGCAGTCCCTGAATGGCAATTCCGACACCCAGAATACGCTCCGCCGGATATTCCATACCGTGCAGCAGGCCGTTGACCCACCGGCACAGCGTCTGAAAATACGCTTCGCTGTTCTCAAATGTAACCGGCAGAGACTCGTCCAGCAGCGTCTGTCCATACAGATCGATCACAATCAGCCGTGCCATCTCATGGATAACCTCAAGACCGGCTGCAATCCGCGCATCGGTAACCGGTCCGATCAGTTCCGGCTTGCGCCCGCCGGTCGAATCCTCGTGTCCGATATACGCAATCAGGCCGTCCGCCAGCATCTGTGCCAGATCCTGCGTGACTGTCGGCATGCTCAGATGCAGCGCTTCGGCCAGCGTCTTTTTTGTAACCCGCCGCTCCCGATAAATCCGATCGTATATGCTCCTGTAGTTGCGGCGTTTGACGTCCTGTGCCGCAGACGACGCAGCTTCTTTTTTCATTTGCATGTTCCCTCCTGCGGCATGACCGGCCTTTTCCATATAGCATGATAGCATGACAGGGCCGGATTTGCAAGGAGCCGCCCCGTTCGCCGCCGAATCCGTCATCCTGAACGAATCCGCCGCGCCGATTTCTGGCAAATTCACACTTGTCACAGGCGCATGCATCCTGTATAATCACTTTTGCAAACTTACTTTTGTAAAGTTGTTTTATGAATCTTCCATACAAACAGTAATTCACCGCAGGAGGCATCACCATGCAGAAGCAGATTATGACAAACCCGCATGAAATTGAATTTACCGACGTCCCCATTCCGCCTGTCGGTCCGTGTGAGGTCCGCCTGAAAATCATGCGGATCGGTATCTGCGGCTCGGACATTCACGTCTACCACGGAAAGCACCCGTTTACCACCTACCCCGTCACACAGGGCCATGAGGTTTCCGCGCGCGTCGATGCCATCGGCGAAGGTGTCGAAGGACTTCAGATCGGTCAGAAGGTCACCGTCGAGCCGCAGGTTTTCTGCGGCAGCTGCTATCCCTGCCGTCATGGCAAATACAATCTGTGCGAATCCCTGAAGGTCATGGGCTTTCAGACGACAGGTCTTGCCAGCGAATACGCCGTTGTTCCGGCGTCAAAGGTCACACCGCTTCCGGACCGCATGAGCTTTGATCAGGGCGCGATGATCGAGCCGCTGGCCGTTACGGTTCACGCCGTCCGGCGCGCCGGAGACATTCGGGGCAAAAAAATCGCCGTGCTCGGCGCCGGCCCAATCGGCATCCTCCTCGCGCAAAGCGCAAAGGCGCTTGGCGCGGCGCAGACCATGATCACGGATGTGAGCGGCCATCGTCTTGCCATCGCCGGACAGTGCGGCGTCGACTTCTGCGTCAACACCGCCCATCGGGACTTCGGCGAGGCCATGCTCGAATGCTTCGGGCCGGACAAAGCCGACGTGATCTATGACTGCGCCGGCAACAACGTCACCATCAATCAGGCGATTCGCACCGCGCGCAAGGGCAGCACGATCATTCTCGTCGCCGTCTTTGCCGACATGGCAAGCGTCGATCTTGCCGTCCTGAACGACCATGAACTTGATCTGAACACCAGCATGATGTACCGGCATGAGGACTATGTTGACGCCATCCGCTTTGTCGAGGAGGAAAAGGTTCATCTGGAGCCGCTGATGAGCCGCCATTTCGCATTCCACGACTATCTGGAAGCATACCGCTATATTGACGCCAACCGCGAAACGACCATGAAGGTCCTGATCGACGTAGCCGATGATTAAGCGCCGCACCGCCGCAAATGCACGTCTGCACAAACAGAACCTGTCTGTCGAAAAACCTCGTAGAGTTCGCGCCCGCAGGCGCGAATGAGATGTTGATCTGTTTTGTCCGGCGGCGTGTACGTCAGACAAAACACACTACGTGACGCAAGTTGCGTGAGGCTCCAAGAGCGCAGGCCCTGCACCGCGCGGTTGCATGCAACCGAATGTGAACCCAGCGCAGCGGTTCACATTCGGAGAGGAGCAGCAACGCAGCGGATGAGGCCTGCCGCTTGCGGCGGGACGAAGGATGCGAAGTTTGCTGCGACGAAACCCGGCAAGGCGGTTCGCGTTTGAGAGCTTGTCAAAAACACTTTTTGACAAGCTCGAACGTCCGCCGCCCCGCATGGGCGGCGGACGTTTTTCCGCCTCTATTCCGTTCGCTCCAGGCGCAGCGTGTCCAGCCCGAACCGGACAAACGCGTAATTTTCACGGTATCCCCCGCTCTTTCCATCGCGCCACGTTCCGTAGAGCGAAAACAGCGTCGGACTGACCGCTGTCGGCTCCGGCGTTTCGGCGTTGTGGTGCGGGCCGAAGAGATTGCGGTTGCTGGCCATCAGCTCCAGCTCCAGTGTGTTTTCACCCGTATGCAGATACGGCGAAAGGTCAAGCGTATCGCCGAACAGGAGCGTTCCGGCCTTTTGACCGTTTACAAATACGCGCGCATACTGGATGCGGCCCGTGCAGCGCAGCCGCCAACCTCTGTCCTCCACCGTGATTGCGCGCCTCAGGCGCATTTTCCCGTGGAAAAATGCAAAGCCCTGCACCGTAATATCCCGCAGGTCAAGCTCCGTGACCGGCGCGCAGAGCCGGAAGCGATCGCCGAACCGAACGCCGTTTTCGCCCGCCCGCCAGCCGGAATCCGGCCGCACGGTGAAGCTCCCGAACAGATACAGGGCTTCGATGTTCGTCTCAAAGCTGACGCAGTTCATCAGCGTCTCGGTGACCTCGCCGTTTCCGTAGTAATAGCCGTTGAACACGTCATAGGTCTGCTGTGACTGGAAATAGTCCAGCTCCAGCACGATCTCGTTTTCACCTGTTCTCGCAAATGCGGCAATGCTCCCGCGCACAAACGAGCGATCAAGAACGCCCTGCTCAGTCAGGTCGATTTCCGTACCGTTGACAGACAGCTTCGTATTTTTGAGCGTTTCCAGCTCCAGCGTCAGATCATCCGGCAGAAAATCCGCCGTAAACGTATACCGCAGCCAGATTTTCCGGTTCGCCCGCTCCCGCAGCAGCCGCTCGGAGATATACGGCACCGGCAGCGGCTCGGTGTAGCTGACGCCGTCATAGCTCAACTCCGCCATATCCAGCGTCAGACTGTTCTGCACCGGCGCGGACAGCGCCCATGCTCCATCCAGCGCCATCGTCTCCGCAGCGTCCCTGTTCTGCGTCTGCGGTACGGCGCCGTCGTTCTGCACCAGCAGGACGGATTCAAACGGCGCCAGCCTCAGTTCTGCCCTGATTCCGTCCGCCGTCCGTTCAAAGGCGGCGGGCTTTGTCTCATGTGTCAGCAGATCGTATCTCTCCGCGCCCGCGAACGGAAGCTTCACTGTCGTTTCAGCCGTGTCCGTTTCAGACAGATTGACCGCGAACAGGAAATTTCCATCCTCCGCAAAACGCAGCGTACAGCGCACATCGCGGTTTCCCTCCGGCAAAAGCGCACGCTCCCGCACAAGCTCGTCCCATGTGAGATTTGCTTGCAGGAAGCTGAGGTCTGCAAGCTCGCCGTCAATGCGCGCGGGCTTCCGCCCCGCCAGCATCAGCCGCCCGCCCTGCGCAAGATAGTCCTTCAGAAGCGCGGCGGTGCTGCTGTCCAGCGTATCGCAGTCGGGAATCACAACGTAAGAGTATGTACACTGACCGATGGTCAGCCTGCCGTCCTTGACGCTGCCGTACTTCTCCATCAGCCGCTCGTCGCCGTAGTGGTGTCCGATGCCCGCCGCGCCGAAGCGCTCGATCAGCGCCGCAAACGGCTCGGCCACATGCCGCACGGACACTTCGTCGTTCGCGCGGTCAAACGTCAGATAGGCCGAGTGTATCGGATGGACAATCAGCACGTCCGCCTGTTCGCGGCTGCCGGCCAGCAGGCTGCCCAACTCCGTAAAGTAGTCGTCAAACGTCCTTAATTCATCCGTCCACGGATTGTGCTCCGAATAAAACGCCGGATAATCCCGCTTGCGCTGTCCGCGGATGGAATATGGATACAGGTGCTGGCACATCAGATTCACGCCGTTCACATACTGCCATTCGGCGATACGCTTGAGCTCCTTCGGCGTCACATCCCAGCCCGCGCAGGCAAACGTCTCCGTCAGCACCTGCTGTTTGCCAAGCTGCTGCGCAGCGGAGGAAACCTGCCGCGGAGCAAGCTCCGTGCCGATTCTGCGGCACAGCCAGTCGATGGCCGGAATGTCCTCATACTCATAAAACGGCATCACGCCCGCCGTACACCACATCTGCGCAAACAGCTCGCTCTCCTCGATGGTGTGCCCCGTCAGGCGGCAGCCGTGCGCGCGGCACCAGCGGTAGACCCTGCCCATGAAGTTTTCGGTATAGAGCACGTTCATCAGCCGCCAGTAGCGGAAGCGGAAGCCCGCCGCCTGCACACAGTCGACAAACAGCGCGCCCAGCAGCTCAAGGACATCCGTGCCGTAGGCTTTCCGGTATTCCGTCAGCAGCATCGGCGTATACGCCGTCTCATAGCGGAAATACTGCGGCTCGTCGGTGAAAAAGCCCGCAATACTCTTTCCGAATTCCGCACCGAAGCGCTCAAAGTATTTTTCGTGTGTCAGCGCCAGAAACGCGTCCGTAATCCGCGGGTTCAGAATGTCCACATACGACGGATTCCGGCAGTCATAGACGCAGAGATATTCCGAGATGCCGTTCTCCGCGTCCGTCAACCGGCGGATGCGGCCGTTTTCCAGCGTATAGACGCCAAGCGCGGCCGCATCAAATTCCGGCTTTCTCTCAAAACGCAGATAATGCGCCCAGTTTTCCGTGTCCTCCAGCAGCCTGCCGCCCGCAAAGCCGCTCGGCCAGCCGTTTTCATCGTAGCACCACGCCTGCATCCCGCGCTTTTTGGCCTCGTCCACCGAAGCCTCCACCGCTCGGAACCAGTCCTCGCCCAGATACTCGGTTTCCAGCCCGCCGCGCGCGTGCATGAAAAAGCCGCCCATGCCCGCTTTCTGCATCGCGCCGATCTGCCGCCGGAGCTCTTCCGGCTCCAGTTTGTCGTTCCAGCTCCAGAAGGGCAGCGGACGGCAGTCGGGCCGTTCATTTTTTCGCATTGCTTTCTCCATTTACCGCAGAAGCTCCTCCAGAAGCGCATTTGCAAACAGCCAGTGCATTTCCCGCGTGGGATGGTTGATTGCGTTCGCCAGCAGCGCCGTGGTGTCCACGCCGCTTTCCGCCAGCCGCATCCATTTTTCATAGCAGTCGCACACCCGCACGCCGCGCGCGGCGCAAAGCGCCTTTGCCGCGTCCAGATAGCGCCCCAGCTCGCCGCCCGTCTGCACGGCCATTGTATCCGCGGCGATTTTCCGGATTTCCGGCTCGTGCAGGCGTTCGCTCATGCGGGTGTTCATCATGTTCGGCGTCATGAAGATGACCTCCGAGCCGGCCGCATCCAGGCGTGCAAAAATGCCGTCCAGAGCGGACAGGTATTCCTCCATCGTCTCATCCTCGCGGCAGACGTCGTTCAGCCCGAACGCGACGACCGTCAGATCCGGATGAAACGCCAGCACGTCCCGTTCCAGCCGCGCAAGTCCGCGCGGCGCGCAGTCGCCGCTGATGCCGGCGTTGATGATCTGTACCGGCACGCTGGGATACAGCATTGCCAGAAGCGCTTCCAGCTTTGCGCTGTACGACTGCGCGCGGTCAAACACCGTCTGCACCTCGCCCGCCTCTGTCCAGTAGACCTCGAAGCAGCCCTGTGTGACACTGTCGCCAAGGAAAGCGATTGTGACCGGCGGCTGATAGAGATCCGCCTGCTTTTCCGCAATTTTTCGCATGATTTTCATGGTGTTCCGCCTTTCTGTTTCCGTTTCCGGTATTCCTTCGGCGTACATCCGGCCACCTTTTTGAACGTTTTCAAAAAGTATTTCTCGTCCTGATAGCCGACCTGCGCCGCAATTTCATATACCTTGAACCGCCCGCTGTCCAGCAGCACCTTTGCCGCGTCAATCCGCATGGCGGTCAGATACGCGACAAACGGCCTGCCGAAAATGCGCTTGAACAGATCGCTGGTATAGCTGGGGTTGAAGTGCAGATATGCCGCCAGCTGCTCCAGCGTGATGTCCGCACGGTAGTTTTCCTGCAAATAGTGCTCGATGACCTCGCGCAGACCGTCGTCCGCGCGGCCGCCGTTCGCGCGCTGCGCGGTAATCAGCTCCGCGCCCAGCGCCAGCAGCCGCTGTAAAAACTCGTCCGCTGTCAGCGGCCGCAGCAGCGCCGCGTGCGCCTGCTCATACGCCTCGGTCCGCTCCACCGGCAGCCCCAGCTGCCGCGCCTGCCGCGCGGTCAGCGACCACGCCGCACGCTTGAGCTGCTCCGGACTGCCGTCCGGCCATGTCTCAAGCAGCTGCGTCCAGTATTCCGTCAGCAGGCTTTGCAGATATTCCTTTTTCCCCAGCTGAACTGCCGCTGCAGCGCGGTCGGCATAGCCGCGGTTAAAGCGCTCGGCCGCAGCCGAATCCGGCTGTCCGCTGTCCGCGCCGGACGCGGACGGACGAAAGCGCTGCTCCATCTGCCGCTGCATCCGGCCAAGCTCCGCGCAAAGCGCCCGCAGCTGCCGCTCTGTGCCCGCCGCCTCACGGGCACACAGCTCCGAAATGCTCTGCCGCGCGGCCAGATACGCGTCCGCGCCCCATATATCGTCCGCGGCCGCAATCAGCGGGCCGTCCGCTGCCGGTGCCGTCAGCACCACCACGCGCCCCGCCGCCTCGTCAATCTCCCAGCAGTACGCGTCCAGCTCGGCAAAGCACCGGAGCCACGCGTGTTGCTGCACGGGCGCAAGGCCCGTCAGCCGCAGCATGTGCAGCGTACAGCCCCGCGCCTCCTGCATGAAGCGCTCCGCGGCCGGATCGGCCGTCAGAAACGGCGCGTCCGGCGTCAGCGCGTGCAGCACCAGCGCATGCAAAAGCCGGTTCGCGGCCTCCGCCCGCTCGCGGCTGCGCGCCTGCTGCCGCCGCTCGATGATCGAGCCGATTGCGCGCTCCAGCTTTTCTCCGTCGATCGGCTTGAGCAGATATTCCTCAATGCCATAGTGAATCGCCCGCTGCGCGTAGGAAAAGCTGTCAAACCCGCTGTAGATGATGACCGGCAGCTCCGGCAGCTCCTCGCGCAGCAGCGCCAGCATATCCAGCCCGTCCGTCCGCGGCATGCAGATATCGGTGATCAGAAGCTCCGGCTGCCGCTCGCGGCACAGGCGGAAGGCCTCCTCGCCGTCCATCGCCTCGCCGACAATCTCAATGGGATACCGGAGCTTGGACAGCGTGCTTTTCAGCACAACCAGCACATATTTTTCATCGTCCGCAATGACCACACGCATCGCTCAGCTCTCCTTTGCCTGCCCGTCCGCCCCCTCCGGCAGTCCGTCCGCCGGAAGCACCGGAACATGAATCTCCGCCGTCGTGCCCTCACCCTCGCGGCTGCTCAGACGCACGCCGTACTGCTCGCCGTAGTTCAGCCGCAGACGGCTGTTGACGTTCAGAATGCCGATGCTGACGTGTCCCGCCTCGCTGCCGTCCGCCGGAACGGCGCGGTCAAGCCCCGCGTTGATCTCCGCCAGCGTCCGCGCGTCAATGCCGCTGCCGTTGTCGGCGATTTCCAGCCACGCGTCCCTGCCGTCGATGCGTCCGGAAATCCGGATTTCACAGTCGGATTTCTTCTGCCGGAAGCCGTGCAGAACCGCGTTTTCCACAATGGGCTGAAGCGTAAACTTCGGAACCTGCTGCCGCAGCAGCCGCTCGGGCAGGTCGATCTGAAGCCGGATTTTGTTGTCAAAGCGATAGTCCATGACGTTGATATAGTTTGTCACATGGTGCAGCTCCGTTTCCAGCGTGCTGGTCCCGTCGCTGCCGTACATGTTATAGCGCATGAATTCCGAGATATTCTTGATCATGTCGGCCAGATTCTCGTTGTTTTCGCACAGGGCGATGCCGCGCATCGTCTCAAACGTGTTGTACAGAAAGTGCGGATTGATCTGCTGCTGCAGCACCTTCAGCCGCGCGTCCTTCTGCATCAGCTGCGCCGAGTAGACCTTCTGAATCAGATCGCGGATGCTTCCGGCCATGTCGTTGAACGTCTGCCCCAGATATTCAAACTCATCCTGCGAATACGTCCGCACCTGCACGCTGTAGTCGCCCTCCTTGACCTTCTGCATGGCGGTGACCAGCTCGCCGAGCGGCCGGAACGTTCTGTGCGAAAACACGATCAGCAGACACACCGTAATCAGCGACACTGCCACAACCAGCACCGTGATCACCGTCTTGATCCGCGCCATGTCCTTCATCAGGTATTTCATCTCGCACACATAGTCGTAGGTCCAGCCCGTCCTGGCCGACACATAGGTAATGCGGATCTGCTCGGCGCCGTCGGCGTAAAACACGCGCATCTGCGGCGTGCCCGCCGCCGGACGGCTCTGCGTATCCGCCGTCTGCGCGCCCACCTCCGCCCGCGTCGAGTAGATCAGCTGCTCCTGATCGTCGCGGATGACAATCGCGCCCTGCTGAAGCTCGCTCTGCGCGCTGCCGCCGTACACCGTCTCGGCAATCAGGCTGTAGGGAATCTCAATCAGCGCCACGCCATAGCTCTGGTGGTCATAGATGTTGACAATGCTGCGCGCAATGCCGACGGCCATGTTGTCCCTGCCGCTACGGCTGTCGAGGAAAATCACATGCGCGCCCTGCCGCGCCAGCGCATCCTGATACCAGCTTGCCTTTTCCAGCGTGCTCATGTCCAGACCCGAGCTGTTGCGCAGATAAAACTCGTTTCCGCAGCTGTCAAAGATGTAGATTCCGCGGATGTTGTCATAGATGCTCATGATCGTGATGAAGATATTCTCCACATCCTGCCGGTAGCTGAGCTTTTCGCTCGGCGAGGCGGAATCATACTTTTTCAGGATTTCCGAAAGCTGCGCGTTGACGGAGAGCTGCGCGTTGAGCTGAAGCGTCGTCTCCAGCTTGTTGTCAATCGACGTGGAAAGCTGCACCAGATACTGCTCCATATACTCGGAGACGCGGTTCTGGATTGTCCGCTTTGCAACGCTGTAGACAATCACGCTGACGACCAGCAGCGAGACGATGATCATCGGAATCACCGCCATCAGGAGCTTCCGCTCCAGCGTCAGGCGGCGCTTACTCTGCCGCGCGGACATCAATCGTCCCCCACGGCGCCGGCACACGGCCATAGCAGCCGCTTCCCGCGGCACGCACCGCCGCCGTCTGCTCCATGCCGGCAAAGCCCGCGCGCCGCGGCCGCACGCCCAACCGGCAGGCGTAGTAGAAATAGACCGGCATGGCCGACCAGCCGTGACACAGGCTCCCCGCGTCGTCAAACGCGTCCGCGCCGTCCGCCGTCTCCCAGAACGAGGTCGCGCCGGCATAGAGCATTCTGCCCCAGATGTCCGCAATATCGGCAAACACCCGCTCGGTGTAAATCTCGGGCTTTGTCAGAAGCGCCTCATAGCGGAAGCGGATCATGCTCAGCGTGCACCGCGTCCACGACGGCTCGCCCCCGGCGAGCCGCGGCAGCAGAAGCTCCCGCTGCGCCTCGTCCGCAACGCCCGTCAGTACGGCCAGCGCCTGCACCAGCTCGCTCACGCCTCCGTCCGCGGCGCAAAGCGCACCGTTTTCATCATAACCCGCAAACGTGGCAAAGCATTCGCTCTCCGCATTCCAGAAAAGCGCCCGCGCCGCCTGCGCCGTCCGCGCGCGGCACGCCTCCAGCCGCGCGGCATAATCGTCCTCGCCCGTCCCGCGCGCCAGCTCCGCCGCCGCGTCCAGCATCATCAGGAAGAACATCTGATACGGCGCGTCCACACGCGGCGCCATCGGCTCGTCGCGGAAAATCGGCTCGCCGGACATCAGCTCGTTCCACTCGTAAAAATGCCAGTACTGCGTCGCGGTTTTTGCGGGCACAAGCCCGTTTTCCAGCTCGTCCAGCCGGCTGTCCACCGCGAAGCGCACCACGGGCCACAGCTTTTTCACCGTTTCGCGGTCGCCGCTGAACAGCAGATAATCGCGCACGCCCGCAACCCACATGCAGGTAAAATACGGGATGGTGACCCTTTCCTTTCCAGGCGTGTGCAGGGCCAGGAAGCCGTCCGGCTGCATCCCGCGCGCCAGCAGCTCCAGCGACGCGGCCGCGAAGCGGTACTCGCCGAAGCAGTAATAGCCGCACAGCGTCTGGTTCAGCGAATCCATCGCATACAGCGCCTGCTCGCGCCACGGACAGTCCTCATAGTGCTCGTGCATGCACAGCCGCAGCGTCCGCACCGCCGTATCATAAATTTTCTGATGCAGTGCGTCGCCGCAGTGGAACTCTCCCCGCTCGCTCACCGGATATTCCAGCGGCCGCACGCCGGCATAGCGGCATTCGGCGCGCCCGCCGTCCGACGGGAACACATGCACCTCAACATAGCGCAATCCCACGCGCTGGAAATCATGGCGGAACGTGTGCCGTCCCGCGTCAAAGACCAGCGTCGTGCGGAAATAGCGCGCGCCGACATGACTGCGCACGCGCAGATCGTCCAGCTGCTCGCCCCAGCCGATTTCCACACGGCAGCCTCTGTCGGACTCCGCCTCAATCTCCAGAAGGCCGGTGGACTCCCCGCCGCAGTCCCAGATCTCATAATGCGACCCCCGCGTGTCAAGCTGTTCCCCACGCAGCCGCGCCGACAAAAACGCGCTTTCAAACGGCTCGCGGTCGTCCGGAAGCAGATAGCCGTGCGCACAGACCGACACGCTCAGCCGCGCGCCGGTCGTCTGGCGCAGAATCGGCCGCGGCAGGAACCGCCGCGCCTCCTCCGGCAGACTCTGTGCCGCCGTCCACTCCCCGCACGCCGCCGTCCGGTCATAATTCCACAGAAGGCCAACCTGATTGGATAAAACCTCCCCCGCGTCATAGCGCGCATCCTCACGGCAGAGCGTCTGCGCGCCGCTGCACGCCAGCACGCGCCGCGTGCCGTCCGGTGCCTCCGCCTGACAGCTGAAAATCAGCTGCGCGCGGCCCTTTGTATAGCAGTTCGTGTCCACGCCCTGATACCATACCTCAATTTCCAGCCGGTTTTCGCCCGCACGGAGATACCCGCTCAGATCAAAGCAGTCATACCACGACGTCTGCTCCGTCCCGTCATACAGAACAAGCCCCAGCTCCCCGCCGTTCAGCCGCACGCTCGCGCGGCTGTCGCACGCGATGAAAAGGCGCGCGACGCCTTTTCCGTCAAAGTCAAACGTCTGCAAAAACTGTGCGTACTGATTCGGCCGCGCCTGCGGCAGCCAGACCGCCCGCGCCTGCGCGCAGGGAAACGCCGTGCCGTTCTCCAACAGATGCATGTTTATCCCTCCCTGTAAAATTCCGTCCAGACCTGATCCAGATGTGCCAGCGCCTGCGTCATGTCCGCGCCGGTGGAAATCTCCTCCATTGTCTTGATGAAAACCGCCTGTACGCCGCTCGGCCAGCCGACGTCCAGAAACGGATAGCTCTCGGTTATCTCGCCGTTCAGCGCCTCAAGCGCTGGGTCGCAGCCCGCGTCAAAGCCGGTTTTGACCGGCATGTTGCCCGTATCCTGCAAAAACTGACGATAGACCTCGTCGTTTGTCAGGAAGAAATTCAAAAAATCAATTGCCGTATCCTTGTATCTGCTCTGCTCGCTCACGGCAAGCATGCCGCCGATGGACGACGGAATCCAGTTGTCCCCGTCCTCTGATGCCGGCAGGATAAACAGCCCCAGCCGGCACGACGGCACCATCGACCGGATCATCGAAACCGCCCACGAGCCCATGACCATCATGGCGGCCCCGCCGTTTGCAAAGGCGCGCAGCTGCTGGTCATACGTCGTCTGCAAATAATTCTCCGTCACATATCCGCTGTCAATCAGGGTTTTCAGCATCTGCATCGTTTTCTGCCATTCCGGCCCGTTGAAATGCCGCAGCCCCTCGGCCATCTGCCGGTCAAAATCGGGGTTTTCGCGGTAGATCGTCGTGACGGACAGCGCATAGGGAATCAGGCTCTGAATCCATGTGTCCTTATAGCACAGCGACAGCGGCGTAATGCCGTTTTCCTTCAGCGTTTCGCAGACCGCAAGAAACGCATCCCACGTATGCGGCGGCTCCAGCCCGAGCCGCTCGAAAATTTCCGTGTTGTAAAACGTGCAGATGTACGTCAGATCAATCGGCGCGCCATAGACGCGGGCGTCAAGGCGCGCGGTGTCCACATCCGACTCGCGCACGCCGTCCAGACACGGCTGCCCCGTCAGATCGGCAAGATACCCCGCCTCCGCCAGCGGCAGGACCTGCGCATAGCCTGGGTGCACACCGATGATATCGGGACAGTCCTGCACGGCGATGCGCGCGTCCAGCGTGGAGTTGTAGCTCTCCGAGTTCAGATACTCGCTTTTGATCGTCACGTTCGGATGCGCCGCCTCATAGGCCGCGATCACGCGGTTATAGGCCTCCTCCGCCTCGCCCTGATAGTGAAAGAAGCGGAGCACAATCTGCTCCTCGCCGGACTGTGCCGCGTCCGGCGTGTCGTCCGCCGCGGCGCTGCACCCGCTCAGAAGCAGCAGCGCGCAGAGCGCGGCCGCCAACAGGCGTTTTTTCATCTGCATTCGTCCTTTCCGAAAAATGCGCGGACAGAGGCGTCCGCCGCAAAGCTTTACGGTGTCCGCGGCTGTCCGCGCAATTGCACTTATTTGGCAGCGCGCCGCTGCCGCGTCGTCACCGGCGCCATTTTACCACGCGGCGCAGCCGCGCGCAAGTCTTATCCCTTGACCGCGCCGCCCGTAATGCCGGCCACAATCTTCTCCGACAGCAGCAGATACAGAATCAGCGTCGGAACCAGCACAATGATGACCGCCGCAAACAGTCCCGCCCAGTCGCCGGTATATTTCATCGAGGTGATCATGTTTTGAAGGCCCATGGAGAGCGTGCGGATCTTGTCGTTGCCGTTCGCGAAAATCAGCGCCATGAAATATTCGTTCCAGATGTTCATGAAATTGAAGATCGTCACGGTGATAATGCCGGGCGACGCCATGGGAATCATGACCTTCCACAGCGCTCTTGACTCGGTGCAGCCGTCGATCATCGCGGCCTCCGCCAGAACGGACGGCACCGTGGAGAAAAACGCCGTCAGGAAATACACCGTATATGGCAGATTCAGCGTCGTATACAGGATAATCAGCGTCGACAGCCGCCCGACCAGATTTGCCCGCACAAACCAGCAGTAGATCGGGATGACCAGCATGACCTGCGGAATGCTCATGCCGACGACAAAGGCGTTGAAGGTCTGCTTTCTGCCGAAAAACGTCTTTTTCGACAGGACATAGGCCGCCGGCGCGGCCAGCAGAATGATCAGCGCGCACGGCACCGCCGTGCAGATCACCGAGTTGAGGAAATAGTGCGCGACATGATTGCGCTCCCACACGCCGGTGTAGTTTTCCACATGGAAGCCGCTTTGCAGCAGTCCGTTTGAGAATATCTCCTTTGTGGTGCTGAACGAGGCCAGCAGAATCCAGCCGAACGCAAACACAAAGAAAACCACCCACAGGATCAGGGGGATGTATCGCAGCGCGCCGGCAATGCGCGAGCCGCCGCGTGAGCCTTGATGCTTCATCAGTATTCCAGCGCCTCCTCCTTGAAAACCCGATTCATGATCAGGTAGCTCAGCAGCACGATCAGCGCCACGACGACGCCGACCGCCGCGCCTGCGCCGATATCCAGAACGCTTCCGGAGTCTGCCGCGCCGAATACCTTTTCATACAGGAAAAAGACCGGCGTAACGGTTTTTGTGTTGATGCGTGTGGAGAACATTTTCGCCCAGACGAAGAAATTGACCGCGCCGACCGTCCAGAGCGTAATGCATGTACGAATAACATTCCGCAGCAGCGGGAATGTGATCTTCCAGAATTTTGTCCAGGCATTTGCGCCGTCGATAATGGCGCTTTCATAGATATCCTGCGGAATGCCCTCAATGCCCGAGAGGAGAATCAGCATGAAATAGCCGACGCTTCCGTAGACGTAGGAAATCAGCATCGCCCAGAAAATCCACGCCGGCGCGGTCCAGTTGATTTTGGCCAGCGCCGTCCAGCCCAGCGCCGTAAACAGCTGCTTGAACAGGCCGAACTTGTTCTGGAAGATGTATTGCAGCCACATGGTAGACAGTGCGACCGCGGAAATGGTATTGGGCAGATAGATCGCCGAGCGCCAGAATTTCTTGCCCTTGACGCCCGAGGCGAGGATGACGGCGAAAAACAGCGCGATGCCCAGCGTCAGAAAGCCGCCCACCAGCCAGATCACGCCGATATTCTTCAGCGACGCGATAAAAACGCTGTTTTTGAACAGGCCAATGTAGTTGTCCAGTCCGACAAAGCTCCAGTCGGCCGCGCTGCTGCTGATCGCGGGCATCTGATTCAGACTCATCAGAAACGTGCGGATCAGCGGATATGCAAACATCACCAGAAAGCAGATCGCCGCCGGCGCGATCGACGTGATGATGAACAGATTTTGTTTCTTTTTCAATTTCCTGCCTCCCTCCACGCACCGCTGCGCCTGTGCGGACAGGCACGACAGCGGAGACGACAGACGCTTTTCACTGCGGCGCCGTTTCCGGCGCCGCAGCTGTGTTTTTCCGGTTGACGGCCGAAGCCGCCGCCCGATTCACAATGAGGGCCATGCGGCCCTCATTGCAGCGGTATTTTCAATCAGTTCAGCTGGGACTGGACGGAGGCGGTGAAGCCCTCGCCGTCCAGAGAGCCGGCCAGCAGCTCGGCAAACGCGCCGTTGACAACCGCGTTCACGTCGGAGTTGCTGCCATACATGCCGCACCAGGGAATGACGGCGGTGGACTGCGCCTGCAGCTCACCCGCGCCCTTCAGGTTCTCCGGCAGCTCCAGGCCGTCAACAACGGGCATCGCCTGCGCCTTGTTGACCAGATCCTGCTGCGTCTGGACGGAGGAGAACTCCTCCAGCAGTGCCAGAGCCTCCTGCGGATGCTCGCTGGACTTCGGGATACCGAAGAACTGGCAGCCGGTGGAGTAGGTGGTGTAGGGATACTCGGCGTTGTCGGGAGCAGGGAAGAACATTGCGCCCCACTGGAAGTCGTCGCCGGTGATGTCGTGGACCTCGTTGGGCAGCCACGAGCCGTTATAGTACATGGCAACGGTGCCCATCGCGAATTCGCCGTTCTGTGCGGACGGGAACACGTTGGAGCCGCAGCTCTCGGAGAAGTAGCCCTTTGCGCGCATCTCGGCAAAGTCATTGGCCATCTGCACGGCAGCCGGATCGCTCCAGTTCGCGCCGGTGGTGTCGTTGAACAGCTCGGTGACCCAGTCCGGACCCTTCATCATGGCAAGATAGGTGCCGTACAGGCAGGGATAGTACGCGTCGTCGACCGTGATGGGATCATAGCCCGCGTCCTTGATCTTCTGGCAGACGTCCATGAACTCGTCCCAGGTGGTGGGCAGGGTGTCGATGCCGGCCTCGGCGAAGATCGCCTTGTTGTAATAGATGGTGCCGACGAACGGCTGCGAGGGGATGTAGTACCAGGATTCGCCGTCAGAGGCAAAGCTCTTGGCAAACGCGGCCATACCGGCGGAGAGGTTCTTCTCAAAATCGCTGCCCGCCATGTACTGCGTCAGGTCGGTCAGATACTCCTCGCCCAGCAGGTTGACGATCTGGTCAAAACCGCTGTCGACGATGTCGATGGCGTTGCCGGAGTCCAGGCTGGCTCTCAGAATCTCACGCACGTCACGGCCGGCCCAGTTGACCTCAACCGTGCAGTCGGGATGCGCGGCCTCAAAGCGCGCGATGGCGTCCTTGTAGACCTCGGCCTGCGCCTCGTTCTCCGTCCACTGTGCCCAGTAGTGGATCACGATCTTCTCGCCGTCTGCGGCGGGCTCTTCAGCCGCCGGAGTTTCCGCTGCGGGCGTCTCGGCCGCGGGCGTTTCAGCGGCGGGCTTGTCCTCTGCGGGCGTTTCCGCCGTCTTTGCACAGGCGACCAGGCTGAAAACCATCAGCGCCGCAAGAAGCAATGCAACCAGTTTTTTCATTTTCATTCCTCCATTTTATTTTTGAACGGCCATGCGCGGCGCCGTATGCGCCGCTCCGCGCGTTCTGTCGAGGGTCTCCCCTCTTAGTTTCAATTATATTCCAAAGACGTGCAAAATACAGGAGACACTTTTTGTACAAAAGGTGTCTTTTTTTTGGATTGCCGCACCCGCATTTGACCAAACGCACAAATCCGGACACGGATATCTGTTCAATCCGGCAATACGCTTCCCCGCGCACCCGCGCCGCGGCCTTCGCCGCCGGATGGCCGTCCGTCCATCCGCAGCCGCCGCCTCCGCGCCGGAATTCATACCAATGGTATGAATATTTTCCATCTGTTTCGTATGAATTGTGTGTTCCATTGCGCGCGCTTTCCTGCTACAATTCCATATGGAAACAGCCGCAGGCCCCGACAGAGCCTCCGGCAGAGGAGGAGAGAAGCATATGACACACCGCCTTGCCGAAA
Organism: uncultured Oscillospiraceae bacterium; assembly: GCA_934661735.1. Lineage (GTDB taxonomy): Bacteria > Bacillota > Clostridia > Oscillospirales > Oscillospiraceae > CAG-170. The sequence continues at coordinate 3,459 of CAKUJN010000015.1, read as the reverse complement.
ACATCCGCGCGTACCGCAAGGCGCGCCTTCTGACGCAGGAGCAGCTGGCCGAGGTCCTCGGCGTCAGCGCCGGCGCAGTATACAAATGGGAGGCGCGGCTTTCCCAGCCGGAGCTGAGCATGCTCATGGAGCTGGCTGACTTTTTCGACGTCTCCGTGGACGCGCTGCTGGGCTACGCGCCAAAGGACAACCGCCTGCCTGCGACCGTCGCGCGGCTGAAGCAGTACCGCAGCGACCGAAACAGCGACGGCCTTGCCGAAGCGGAAAAGGCCCTGAAAAAGTATCCCGACACCTTTGAAATCGTCTACAACGCGGCGTCGCTCTACCGCGCGTTCGGCGTACAGACGCACGACACGCCGCTTCTCCGGCGCGCGCTGGATCTGACACAGAACGCACAGCGGCTCCTGCCGCAGAATGCCGATCCCGAAATCAGCGAAAGCACGCTCGGCGGCGAAGCGGCTGCAATCCTTCTGGCCCTCGACCAGCCCGAGCGCGCCGTCACGCTTCTGAAATCGCACAACGCGGGCGGTATGTTCAACGACCGGATCGGCTCGACGCTTGCCGCGGACTGCGGCAGGCCGGACGAGGCGCTTCCGTTTCTGTCCAGAGCGCTGCTGCAAAGCACCGCCTCGCTCATCCGCACAGCCATCGGCTATCTCAACGTCTACCTCGCACAAAAGGACTATGCCGCCGCGCAGGCCGTGCTGGAATGGTCAACCGGCGTCTTTTCCGGCCTGAAAAACGCGGACGCGCCCTGCTTCCTCGACAAGGTCAACAGCACGTTTCTCGCCTGCCTTGCCCATGCGCGGCTGCAATCCGGCGATGCGGACGGCGCGCGCGCCGCGCTGCTTCAGGCGGAGGCGCTTGCGTCCGGCTTCGACGCCGCGCCCGACTACCGCGTTGAGGCGCTGCGCTTCGTAGAGGGCGCGGAGCCGTCCGGCGTCTACGACGACCTCGGCGCCACGGCGTCGGAGGCCCTGCAAAAGATGATCAATTCGCTGGAGGACAGCGCGCTCTCCAGTCTGTGGAAGGAGCTCCGGCATGAAGCGTAAATCCATGAAAAAACAGCTGACCGCGCAGTTTTACCGCGGCAATCTTCCGATTTTCTGTCTGGCCGTTTTCGCCGCGCTGGCCTCCGGTTCGCTCAATATCATTCTCTCGTGGATCATGCAGCAGCTGATCGACGCCGCCTCCGGCGTCGCCGGCGCGCTGCCGCTGGCTGAACTTATCAGGCTCACCGGCGCGTTCGTCCTGCTCTGCACAGTGCTTTCCCTGCTGAAATACGCGGCCGAACCGCGCTTCGTCTCGCGCGCCATGCGCCAGTACAAGGACTTCGCCTTTCAGAAGCTCACGGAAAAGAGCATTTCCTCGTTCCGCGATGAAAGCGCCGCCGCCTATCTCTCGGCGCTGACCAACGACGCGTCCGCCATCGAGGCCGACTATCTCTCCCAGCAGCTGTCGCTCATCACGAAAACCGTGACCTTTTTCGCCGCGCTCGGCATGATGCTCTGGTACTCTCCCCTGCTGACCGCCATCGCCATCGGCGTGACGCTGCTTCCGTTCGCGGCGTCCATGCTGACGGGCGGAAAAATGGAGGCGGCCGAGCGCCGCGTCTCCGACCGCAACCGCGATTTCACCGCCGCGCTGAGCGACTGCCTCGGCGGCTTCGCCGTGGTCAAAACCTTCCGTGCCGAGCGCGAAATTTTCCGTCTGTTTGCCGAAAGCAACCGCGCGCTGGAAGGCGAAAAATTCAGCAGACAGCGCCTGCGGATTCTGATCGGCATGATCGGCTCGATCACCGGCGTCATTGCGCAGCTGGGCGTATTCCTCGCCGGCGCGTATCTGGCGCTGACGGGCCGCGGCCTGACGGCGGGCAGCGTGGTTCTGTTTGTCAACCTGATGAATTTCATCATTGAGCCGATTGCCGGCCTGCCTGCTCTGCTGGCCGCGCGCCGTGCCGCCCTGGGCCTGATCGGCAAGCTCGCGTCCGTGCTGGAAAACGACGCTGCCGCCGGCGGAAGCGCCGTCCTGCCGCCGCTGTCGCGGGAGCTTCGTCTGGATGATGTGCATTTCAGCTATGACGGCGAAACCGAGGTTCTGCGCGGCGTCTCCGCCGTGTTTGAGGCCGGAAAGGCATACGCCGTCGTCGGCGCCAGCGGGAGCGGCAAATCCACGCTCCTGAACCTGCTGACCGCCTCCGGCGCGGAATATCAGGGACAGATTCTGTTCGACGGCGTCGAGCTGCGCACGGCCGCGCCCGAATCGCTCTACGACGCGGTCTCCGTCATCCAGCAGAACGTGTTCGTGTTCAACGCCTCCATCCGCGACAACATCACCATGTTCCGCGATTTCCCCGCAGATGAGCTGGACAGCGCCGTCCGGCGCGCGCATCTCGGCGCGCTTCTGGCCGCGCACGGCGGGGATTATCTGTGCGGCGAAAACGGCAGCGCGCTCTCCGGCGGCGAAAAGCAGCGCGTCTCCATCGCCCGCAGCCTGCTCAAGCGCACGTCGGTCCTCCTTGCCGACGAGGCGACCGCCGCGCTGGACGCGGAGACGGCGCATCAGGTTTCCAGCGACCTGCTGGACCTGCACGGCGTGACGCGCATTGTGGTCACGCACGCGCTCAACGAGACGCTCCTGCGCCGCTACGACGGCATTCTGGTCCTGAAAAACGGCCGTGTCGACGAAACGGGCACCTTTGACGAGCTGATGTCCAGAAAGGGCTATTTCTACGCTCTGTTCACCGTTTCGCAGTGAATATCCCCCGAAAACGCACGTCCCCGCACGCATCGCGTGTGGGGACGCCCTTTTACATATGCTTTTTGCGGTACTCGGTCGGCAGCATGCCGTAGCTCTCCTTGAATGCGGCGGTAAACCGGCTCTGACTCTCATAGCCGACCGCCTGCGCGATGGCCGCGATATCGTCCTGCGTTTTCAGCAGGAACGTCCCCGCCGCCTCCATCCGGTGCTTTTTCATGTGCGCGGCGATGGTCTCGCCGTAGACCTGCTTGAATACGCGCTTGAGCGTTGTCGTATTCATCAGATACTTTCTCGACAGCTCCTCAATCGTCACGCGCTCGGACAGATTCTGCGTCAGTTCGTCGTGCACATGCCGGATGATCTCCTCCTGTGACGCCTGAAAATCGACGCTCTGCTCCGGGCAGGCAATCTCCATGACCTGTTCCACAATTTCATGCAGAAGCCGGATCTGCGCCGTATCGGCGGCCTTGTACCAGACCTCCTTGCCGCATCTGCGGCTGACAATCAGGCCGCTCTGCGTCAGCGACCGCAGATGATGCGACACCGCGGGGCTGGACATGTCCATCATGGCGGCGATGTTGATCACGCATTCCTCCTGATGGCTGAGCAGCCAGAAGATCCGCACGCGCGTCGGATCGCTCAGCTGCTTGAAGATGTCGCATACGGCGCTGAAATGCTCGACATTCCGCACCTCGCGGT